>NZ_JBSGBN010000021.1:0-92262 GCF_053601275.1 Streptomyces sp. NPDC004752
GCTCCGCCTACTCCGCGCCCGCCGCCGACGCGCGGCGGGCGCGCGCCCTGGGCACGGGGCCCGGCGCCCGAGCCCGCCCCGGCCCGCCCAGTCGGCCCTCCGGCTCGGCAGCCCACGCCCCCGCCTGCGCATGGTCAGCGTCGCCCTGACCCTCGTCCTGCTCGTCTTCGTCGTCCGGCTGCTCCAGGTCCAGGCCGTCGACGCCAGCGCCTACGCCGCGAAGGCCGAGCAGAACCGCTACGTGGTGCACACCCTGACCGCCGAGCGCGGCGGGATCACCGACCGGAGCGGCGTCTCCCTCGCCGTCAGCGAGGACGCGGACGACATCACCGCCGACCCGACGATGTTCACCCGTAAGCAGCTGGGCATCGACGACGGCCCCGAGCAGGCCGCCGCGCTCCTCGCGCCGATCCTCGGCCGGGACCAGGCCGACCTGGTCGGCAAGCTGCGCCCGGCGAACAAGGAGCTGCGCTACGTCAAGCTGGCCGGCCGGCAGACCCCGCAGGTCTGGAAGCAGATCAAGGATCTCAGGAGCGCGCTCGCCCAGAAGGCCCAGACGGACAAGTCCACCGTCAACGTGCTGGCCGGGGTCTTCTCCGACCCCAGCAGCCAGCGCGTGTACCCGGGCGGCGACCTCGCCGCCGGGATACTGGGCTGGGTCAACGCCGAGGGCAAGGGCGGCGGCGGCATCGAGCAGCAGCTGGACAAGGAGCTGGCCGGCAAGGACGGCAAGATCCGCTACGCCCAGGCCGGCGGCCGTCAGGTGCCCACCGCGGGCTCCACCGAGACCCCCGCGGTGCCCGGCTCCGACATCGAGCTGACCATCGACCGCGACATCCAGTGGGCCGCGCAGAACGCCATCACCGAGCAGGTCAAGAAGTCCAAGGCCGACCGCGGCTATGTGATCGTCCAGGACACCCGCACCGGCGAGATCCTCGCCCTGGCCAACTCGCCCGGCTTCGACCCCAACGATCTGTCGAAGGCCAATGCGTCGGCGATGGGCAACGCGGCCCTCCAGGACGCCTACGAGCCCGGCTCCACCGCGAAGGTCATGTCGATGGCGGCCGTGCTGGAGGAGAACGCCGCCACCCCGCTCACGCATGTCGTCGTGCCCAACCGGCTGCACCGCGGCGACCGGCTCTTCCAGGACGACGTCGACCACGCGACCTGGTATCTCACGCTCAACGGAGTGCTGGCCAAGTCCAGCAACATCGGCACCATCCTCGCCACCGGCCAGCTCGGCAAGACCCAGCCGGAGGCCAACCGGATCCTCTACTCCTATCTGCGCAAGTTCGGCATCGGCGGCTACACCGGCCTCGGCTTCCCCGGCGAGACCAAGGGCATCCTGGCCGCCCCCGACGACTGGTCGACGTCGCAGCAGTACACGATCCCTTTCGGCCAGGGTTTCTCCATCAACGCCATGCAGGCCGCCTCCGTGTACTCGACGATCGCCAACGGCGGCGTCCGCGTCGAGCCGACCGTGGTGCGCGGTGAGAGAGGGGCCGACGGGCGCTTCACCCCGGCCCCGCAGCCCAAGAAGACCCGGGTGGTCAGCGAGAAGACGGCCCAGACCCTCGCCCAGATGCTGGAGTCCGTCGTCGACGACGAGCAGGGCACCGGCGTCAAGGCCCGCATCCCCGGCTACCGGGTCGCGGGCAAGACCGGCACCGCCAACCGCGTGGATCCGGCCACCGGAAAGTACCGCGGCTACACATCGTCGTTCGCCGGATTCGCACCCGCGGACAACCCCCGGATCACCGTCTACTGCGCGATCCAGAACGCCACCTCCGGCAGCTACTTCGGCGGCCAGATCTGCGGGCCCGTCTACAAGGAGGTGATGGAGTTCGCCCTGAAGACCCTCCAGGTCCCGCCGACCGGCGCCAAGGCCGCCAACCTGCCCGTGACCTACAAGCCCTGATCAGCACCTCCGGGAACGACCACCAGGAACCAGCCCGTGACAACGATCACTCCCGACCCCGGGAACCACACACCCCCCGCGCCCTCGCTTCGCTCCGGGGCAGCCGCGCCCGGTACGCTCACCGCCGTGCCACACGCTGATCAGTCCCAAACCACCCAGAAGGGCGCTTCCGTGAGGTGTCCGGGGCCGCCACGACCGGTTCAGGTCTCCGCCACATCCCTCGCGGAGCTCGCCGATCAGCTGGGTGCCGCCGCACCGGCCGGCGCCGCCGAGGTCACGGGCATCACCCATGACTCGCGTGCCGTCCGCCCCGGCGACCTGTACGCCGCCCTGCCCGGCGCTCGCCTGCACGGCGCCGACTTCGTCACCCAGGCCGCCGGTCTCGGCGCGGTCGCCGTGCTGACCGACCCGGCGGGCGCCGAGCGCGCCGCCGCGTCCGGCCTGCCGGTCCTGGTGGTCGACGACCCGCGCGCGCGGATGGGCGCGCTCGCGGCCACGATCTACGGCGCCCCGGGCCGCGACCTGCTCCAGATCGGCATCACCGGCACCTCCGGCAAGACCACCACCGCCTACCTCGTCGAGGGCGGCCTGCGCACCGTCAGGTCCACCGGACTGATCGGCACGGTCGAGACGCGCATCGGCGACGAGCGCATCAAGTCCGAGCGCACCACCCCCGAAGCCACCGATCTGCAGGCCCTGTTCGCCGTCATGCGCGAACGCGGCGTGGACGCGGTGGCCATGGAGGTCTCCAGCCACGCCCTGGTCCTCGGCCGGGTCGACGGCTGTGTCTTCGACGTCGCCGTCTTCACCAACCTCAGCCCCGAGCACATGGAGTTCCACTCCGACATGGAGGACTACTTCGGTGCCAAGGCGCAGTTGTTCACGCCCGCGCGCAGCAGGCTCGGCGTGATCAACACCGATGACGCGTACGGCCGCAGGCTCGCCGAGGAGGCATCCGTCCCGGTCGTCACCTACTCCGCCGAGGGCCACCCCGACGCGGACTGGCGCGCCGAGGACGTGCGGATCGGCCCCCTGGACTCGACGTTCACCGTGCTCGGCCCGCGGGGCGAGCGGATCGCCGCCAGGTCGCCGCTGCCCGGCCCGTTCAATGTGGCCAACACGCTCGCCGCCGTCGTCGCGCTCGCCGCCGCGGGCATCGACCCGCAGGCCGCGGCCGACGGCGTCGCCGCCGTACCGGGCGTGCCCGGCCGGCTGGAGCGTGTGGACGCCGGGCAGTCGTATCTCGCGGTCGTCGACTACGCCCACAAGACCGACGCCGTCGAATCGGTCCTCAAGGCCCTGCGGAAGGTCACCAAGGGCCATCTGCACGTCGTCCTCGGCTGCGGCGGTGACCGTGACCAGAACAAGCGCGCCCCGATGGGCGCCGCCGCGGCCCGGCTCGCCGACACGGCCGTACTGACCTCCGACAACCCCCGCTCCGAGGATCCCCTGGCGATCCTCGCCACCATGCTCGCAGGCGCCGCGTCCGTGCCCGCCCACGAGCGCGGCGAGGTGCTTCTCTTCGAGGACCGGGCCGCCGCGATCGCCGCCGCGGTCGGCCGGGCACGGCCCGGGGACACCGTGCTGGTCGCGGGCAAGGGCCACGAGCAGGGCCAGGACATCGCCGGGGTGGTGCGTCCCTTCGACGACCGCCAGGTGCTTCGCGAAGCTATCCAGCAGACCCAGGGATGAACTTGTGATCGCCCTCTCTCTCGCCGAGATCGCAGCAGTCGTCGGCGGGCAGACGCACGACATACCGGATCCGTCCGTACAGGTCACCGGGCCGGTCGTCCGGGACTCCCGTGAGGTGGAGCCCGGCAGCCTGTTCGCCGCCTTCGTCGGCGAGCACGTCGACGGCCACGACTTCGCGCGAGCGGTCGTCGAGGCGGGCGCGGTCGCCGTACTGGCGTCGCGCCCCGTCGGGGTGCCCGCGGTCGTCGTCGCGGACGTCCAGAGCGCCCTCGGCGCCCTCGCCCGGCACGTCGTGGCCCGCCTCGGTGCCACCCTGGTGGCCCTCACCGGCTCCGCGGGCAAGACCAGCACGAAGGACCTCGTCGCGCAGGTGCTGCGCAGCAAGGCGCCGACCGTGTTCACGCCAGGCTCCCTGAACAACGAGATCGGGCTGCCGCTGACCGCCCTGTCCGCCACCGAGGAGACGAAGTTCCTCGTGCTGGAGATGGGCGCCCGCAAGATCGGCCACATCCGCTACCTCACCGGCCTCACCCCGCCGAGGATCGGCCTCGTCCTCAACGTCGGCACCGCCCACCTCGGCGAGTTCGGCGGCCGGGAGCAGATCGCGCAGGCGAAGGGCGAGCTGGTGGAGGCGCTGCCGGCGGCGGCGGACGGCGGCACGGCGGTCCTCAACGCCGACGATCCCCTCGTACGGGCCATGGCCTCCCGTACGAAGGCGAAGGTGCTCCTTTTCGGAGAGTCGGGCGAAGCGGACGTACGCGCCGAGAACGTGCGACTCACGGACAGCGGACAGCCCTCGTTCAGGCTTCACACACCCTCCGGTGCAAGCGATGTGACCATGCGCCTGTACGGTGAGCACCACGTGTCGAACGCGCTCGCCGCGGCCGCCGTCGCCCATGAGCTGGGCATGTCCGCGAAAGAGATCGCCACCGCGCTCTCCGAGGCGGGCACCCTCTCCCGCTGGCGGATGGAGGTCACCGAGCGCCCGGACGGCGTGACCATCGTCAACGACGCCTACAACGCCAACCCCGAGTCCATGCGGGCCGCCCTGCGCGCGCTGGCAGCCATGGGCAAGGGGCGCCGCACGTGGGCGGTGCTCGGCAAGATGGCCGAGCTGGGGGACGAGGCGCTCGCCGAGCACGACGCCGTCGGGCGGCTTGCCGTCCGGCTCAACGTCAGCAAGCTCGTCGCGGTCGGGGGCAGGGAAGCGTCCTGGCTGCAACTGGGCGCATATAACGAGGGTTCGTGGGGTGAGGAGTCGGTGCACGTGTCCGACGCACAGGCGGCGGTCGACCTGGTGCGCAGCGAGTTGCGCCCGGGAGACGTCGTACTCGTGAAGGCGTCCCGTTCGGTCGGTCTGGAGAGCGTCGCCCAGGCGCTGCTCGCGACCGGTGCCGAGGGTGAGGTCGCTGCCCGATGATGAAGCAAATCCTGTTCGCAGGAGTCATTGGTCTGTTCCTCACGCTGGTCGGCACCCCGCTGCTGATCAAGCTCCTGGCCCGCAAGGGCTATGGGCAGTACATCCGCGACGACGGCCCGCGCGAGCACGCCAGCAAGCGCGGTACGCCGACGATGGGTGGTATCGCCTTCATCCTGGCGACGGTCGCCGCCTACTTCCTGTCGAAGCTGATCACGACCTGGACCACCGACCGGGCGGCCACGCCGACCTTCTCCGGTGTGCTGGTCCTCGGCCTGATGGTCGGCATGGGCCTGGTCGGCTTCCTGGACGACTACATCAAGATCGTCAAGCGGCGCTCGCTGGGTCTGCGGGCCAAGGCGAAGATGGCGGGCCAGCTGCTCGGCGGCATCGCCTTCGCGGTGCTCTCGCTCCAGTTCGCGGACGCCCGCGGCAACACCCCGGCCTCCACGAAGCTGTCGTTCATCACCGACTTCGGCTGGACGATCGGCCCGGTGCTGTTCGTCGTCTGGGCGCTGTTCATGATCCTCGCGATGTCGAACGGCGTGAACCTCACCGACGGTCTCGACGGCCTCGCCACCGGTGCCTCCGTGCTCGTCTTCGGCGCGTACACGTTCATCGGCGTCTGGCAGTTCCAGGAGTCCTGCGCCAACGCGACGACCCTGACCAACCCCAACGCCTGTTACGAGGTGCGCGATCCGCTCGACCTCGCGGTCGTCTCCTCCGCGCTGATGGGTGCCTGCCTCGGCTTCCTGTGGTGGAATACCTCGCCGGCGAAGATCTTCATGGGCGACACCGGTTCGCTGGCGCTCGGCGGTGTGCTCGCGGGCCTCGCGATCTGCTCCCGCACCGAGCTGCTGATGGCCATCCTCGGTGGCCTGTTCGTGCTCATCACCATGTCGGTGGTCATCCAGGTCGGCTCCTTCCGGCTCACCGGGAAGCGGGTCTTCCGGATGGCACCGCTCCAACATCACTTCGAACTCAAGGGCTGGTCCGAAGTCCTAGTGGTGGTCCGATTCTGGATCATTCAAGGCATCTGTGTGATTGTCGGACTGGGCCTCTTCTACGCGGGATGGGCAGCGGACAAGTGACCGACTGGCAGGGCAGGAATGTCACCGTCGCGGGACTCGGCGTCTCCGGCGTCCCGGCGGCCAAGGTGCTGCACGGCCTCGGCGCGCACGTCACCGTGGTCGACGACGGCGACGACGAGCGGGCCCGTGCCCAGGCGGCCGAGCTGACGGCGCTGGGCGTGACCGTGCGCCTCGGCGACGGTGCCACCCTGCCCGAGGGCACCGACCTCATCGTCACCGCGCCCGGCTGGCGGCCGGACAAGCCGCTGTTCGCCGCAGCCGAACGGGCCGGTGTGCCCGTCTGGGGCGACGTGGAGCTGGCCTGGCGGCTGCGCGGCCCCGACGCGGCGCCCTGGCTTGCCGTCACCGGCACCAACGGCAAGACCACGACCGTGCGGATGCTCGCCGCCATCCTGGAGGCGGCGGGCCTGCGCACCGCCGCCGTGGGCAACATCGGCGTCTCCCTGCTCGACGCGGTCCTCGGCGACGAGGAGTACGACGTACTCGCCGTGGAGCTGTCCAGCTACCAGTTGCACTGGGCGACCTCGCCGCGCGCCCACTCGGCCGCCGTGCTGAACCTGGCACCGGACCACCTCGACTGGCACGGCTCCATGGAGGCGTACGCCGCCGACAAGGGCCGCGTCTACGAGGGCAATCGGGTCGCCTGCGTCTACAACGCGGCCGACAAGGCCACCGAGGACCTGGTGCGCGCCGCGGACGTCGAGGAGGGCTGCCGGGCCGTCGGGTTCACGTTCGGCGCCCCGGCCCCGTCCCAACTCGGCGTCGTGGACGGCATCCTGGTCGACCGCGCCTTTGTGGCGGACCGGCAGCGCAACGCCCAGGAACTGGCGGAGGTCTCCGACATCGACCCGCCCGTCCCGCACAACATCGCCAACGCCCTTGCCGCCGCGGCCCTCGCGCGCGCCTTCGGCGTGCCCGCCAAGGCCGTACGGGACGGCCTGCGGGCCTTCACTCCCGACGCCCACCGCATCGCGCACGTGGCCGACGTGGACGGCGTCGCGTACGTCGACGACTCCAAGGCCACCAACACGCATGCGGCAGAAGCCTCGTTGGCGGCCTACGAGTCCGTCGTCTGGATCGCCGGCGGCCTCGCGAAGGGCGCGGCCTTCGACGAACTCGTCGCCGGGGCGGCTGCGCGGCTGCGCGGCGTGGTCCTGATCGGCGCGGACCGTGCCCGGATCCGTGAAGCCCTCGCGCGACACGCGCCGGAAGTACCCGTGGTCGACCTCGGCCGGACCGACACTGGGGCGATGCTCCAGGCGGTCCAGGAGGCGACGCGGCTCGCGCGGCCCGGCGACACGGTGCTGCTCGCCCCGGCCTGTGCCTCCATGGACATGTTCACCAACTACAACAAGCGCGGTGACGCGTTCGCGGCGGCGGTGCGCGAACTCGGCGCGGGCGCCTGACGGCGGTACTCGGCCACGGCGGGTGCTCCGGGACCCATGGAGGGACGCGTGACTCGGATGTGGCTGCCGGCGCTCGGACGGACCGGGGCGCCCCCCGGCGGGCGGCTCCCCCGTGGCCGGGCAGGAGTCGGCGATGCCCGGTAGCCGTACGGGCCGTCCTCCGGTGCAGCGGTCCGTACGGCGCCCCGCGCCCCCCAGATCCCCCCGGGACAACCCGCTGCGACGGCTGCGCGACCGCGCGAAGAGGGCCTGGGACCGGCCCCTCACCGCGTACTACCTGATCCTCGGCGGCAGCATGCTGATCACCGTGCTCGGTCTGGTGATGGTCTACTCGGCCTCCCAGATCAAGGCGTTGCAGCTGTCGCTGCCGGGGTCGTACTTCTTCCGCAAGCAGTTCCTGGCCGCCGTCATCGGCGGCGGACTGCTGTTCGCCGCCTCCCGCATGCCGGTGAAGCTGCACCGGGCGCTGGCCTACCCGATCATCGCGGGCGCCGTCTTTCTGATGGCTCTGGTACAGGTGCCGGGGATAGGGATGGCGGTCAACGGCAACCAGAACTGGATCTCCCTCGGCGGCTCGTTCCAGATCCAGCCGAGCGAGTTCGGCAAGCTGGCGCTGGTGCTGTGGGGCGCCGACCTGATCGCGCGCAAGCAGGACAAGAAGCTGCTGGCCCAGTGGAAGCACATGCTGGTGCCGCTCGTCCCGGTCACCTTCCTGCTGCTCGGGCTGATCATGCTCGGCGGCGACATGGGAACCGCGATCATCCTGACCGCGATCCTGTTCGGGCTGCTGTGGCTCGCGGGGGCGCCGACCCGGCTGTTCGTCGGCGTGCTGTCGATCGCCGCCACGCTCGGTGTGATCCTCATCAAGACGAGCGACAACCGGATGGCCCGCCTCGCCTGCGTCGGCGCCACCGAACCCAAGGAGGGCGTCGCCGACTGCTGGCAGGCCGTGCACGGCATCTACGCCCTCGCCTCCGGCGGACTGTTCGGCTCCGGTCTCGGCGCGAGTGTGGAAAAATGGGGCCAACTCCCCGAAGCCCACACCGACTTCATCTTCGCCGTCACCGGTGAGGAACTGGGCCTCGCGGGGACGCTGTCGGTACTGGCCCTCTTCGCGGCTCTAGGCTATGCGGGTATCCGCGTGGCCGGACGCACGGAGGACCCCTTCGTGAGGTACGCCGCGGGAGGCGTGACCACCTGGATCACCGCCCAGGCGGTGATCAACATCGGTGCGGTGCTCGGCCTGCTGCCGATCGCCGGCGTCCCGCTCCCGCTGTTCTCCTACGGAGGATCCGCCCTGCTGCCGACCATGTTCGCCATCGGGCTGCTGATCGCCTTCGCGCGCGACGAGCCCGCTGCGCGAGCGGCGCTTGCGATGCGGCAACCTCGCTTTGGTAGAAAGCGGGCGGGGGGCGCCGGCTTCGGCCGGGGGCCTCGGAGATGGAACACGATGCGACGGCGTGCCTCGGCGGCGCGTTCGTCCGGAGAGCGGTGAATTTCGGTGCATGTCGTACTCGCCGGCGGGGGCACCGCGGGCCACATCGAGCCCGCGCTCGCCCTCGCGGACGCCTTGCGCAGGCAGGACCCGACCGTGGGGATCACGGCCCTGGGCACGGAGCGCGGCCTGGAGACCAGGCTCGTTCCCGAGCGCGGCTACGAGCTGGCGCTGATCCCCGCGGTACCGCTGCCGCGCAAGCCCACTCCCGAACTGATCACCGTCCCGGGCCGGCTGCGCGGCACCATCAAGGCGGCCGAGCAGATCCTGGAACGCACCAAGGCGGACGCCGTCGTCGGCTTCGGCGGCTATGTCGCCCTGCCCGGCTATCTGGCCGCCAAGCGCCTCGGCGTCCCGATCGTGATCCACGAGGCCAACGCCCGCCCCGGCCTGGCCAACAAGATCGGTTCCCGGTACGCGGCCCAGGTCGCCGTCTCCACCCCGGACAGCAAGCTGCGCGGCGCCCGCTACATCGGCATCCCGCTGCGCCGCTCCATCGCGACCCTGGACCGCGCCGCCGCGCGCCCGGAGGCCCGCGCGATGTTCGGTCTTGACCCGAACCTGCCGACGCTGCTCGTCTCCGGCGGCTCGCAGGGCGCCCGCCGCCTCAACGAGGTGGTCCAACAGGTCGCTCCCTGGCTCCAGCAGGCCGGCATCCAGATCCTGCACGCGGTCGGCCCGAAGAACGAACTGCCGCAGGTCCACCAGATGCCGGGAATGCCCCCCTATATCCCGGTAAGTTACCTGGACCGGATGGACCTCGCGTACGCCGCGGCCGATGTGATGCTCTGCCGCGCGGGTGCGATGACCGTCGCCGAACTCTCCGCCGTCGGACTACCGGCCGTCTATGTCCCGCTGCCCATCGGCAACGGCGAACAGCGCCTGAACGCCCAGCCGGTGGTGAAGGCCGGCGGCGGGCTCCTCGTCGACGACGCGGAACTCACGCCCGAGTGGGTGCAGCAGAACGTCCTGCCCGTGCTCGCCGATCCGCACCGGCTGTACGAGATGTCCCGCGCGGCGGGCGAGTTCGGCCGCCGGGACGCCGACGACCTGCTCGTCGGCATGGTGTACGAGGCGATCGCCTCACACCGTCGCCAGTAACCGATCGGCGAGTGAGCCGAAGGGATGCGCCGGTGTCGAGAGGTCGAGCGCGCACAGGCCCGAAGGGCTGAGCACGGTCGGGCTCTCGGCACCGGCTGAGGCGCCCCGGAGGTGAACCGAGCCAAGAACAGGGAGCAAGCGTGGCCGGACCGACCACCGCCGAGCGCGGTGCACGCCAGCGGGAGTCGTCCGGCCCGCCGCCCGCCCGACGGTCGAGGAGGCCCCGTCTTCGTACGATCGTCATCCTGGCCATGGCGGCCGTGCTCCTTGGGGGCGGTGCCGTCTGGCTGCTGTACGGCTCGTCGTGGCTGCGCGTGGAACGGGTCTCCGTCTCCGGGACCCGGGTGCTGACGCCCGCTCAGGTGCGTACGGCCGCCGCCCTTCCGGTCGGGGCACCGCTGGTGTCGGTCGACACCGATGCGGTCGAGGCCCGACTGCGCAGGAAACTGCCCCGAATTGACACGGTCGACGTCGTCCGGTCATGGCCGCAGGGAATCGGGCTGAAGGTGACCGAGCGCACTCCGGTTCTGGTCATGAAGAAGGGCGGGGACTTCGTGGAAGTGGACGACAAAGGTGTCCGTTTCGCCATGGTTCCCCAAGCGCCGAAAGGCGTTCCCGCACTGGAATTGATCGTGTCCCGGACCGGTTCGGGCGCGGCCGGCCTGCGGCGTTTCGGTACCGACGGGCTGGTGCGCGAGGCGGTGCGGGCCGCCGCCGACATTCCGGCCGCCGTCGCCCATGCCACCCGGACCGTCAAGGTCCGTTCCTACGACGACATCACACTGGAGTTGAGCGACGGCCGCACCGTCGGGTGGGGGAGCGCCGAGAACGGCCCGGCGAAGGCCCGTACACTCACCGCTCTCATGAAAGCCGCACCCGATGCGCGGCACTTCGACGTCACCGTTCCCACCGCCCCCGCGTCAGCGGGCAGTTGACGCACATCAGCGCAGGCCAGCACCCTGGGTGGGCACTGCTATGGCTGATCACATAGGGTGAAAAGAAAAACGGGAGGTTCGGCGTGTTCGTTGAACGTGCGCCACTTGTCGACTTAGTGTCCTGTTCGGAAGAGTCCTAGGAACAGGCACACTGGTAACCCTAAACTTCAGCGTTAGGGTTCGGGTCGGCGTTCGGACCGTCCCATTCGGCATCAGTCGTCGGATCGCGGCAAGGCCGCGAGGCGGCGACACGTAATCGAGGCGAGAGGCCTTCGACGTGGCAGCACCGCAGAACTACCTCGCAGTCATCAAAGTCATCGGTGTCGGCGGCGGTGGTGTCAATGCCATCAACCGGATGATCGAAGTCGGTCTCAAGGGCGTCGAGTTCATCGCCATCAACACCGACGCGCAGGCGCTGTTGATGAGCGACGCCGACGTCAAGCTCGACGTCGGCCGCGAACTCACCCGCGGACTCGGCGCGGGCGCCAACCCGGCCGTCGGCCGCAAGGCCGCCGAGGATCACCGCGAGGAGATCGAGGAGGTCCTCAAGGGGGCCGACATGGTCTTCGTGACGGCCGGTGAAGGCGGCGGCACCGGCACCGGCGGCGCGCCCGTCGTGGCCAACATCGCACGCTCCCTGGGCGCCCTCACCATCGGCGTGGTCACCCGCCCGTTCACCTTCGAGGGCCGGCGCCGCGCGAACCAGGCCGAGGACGGCATCGCCGAACTCCGCGAAGAGGTCGACACCCTCATCGTCATCCCGAACGACCGGCTGCTGTCCATCTCGGACCGCCAGGTCTCGGTGCTCGACGCCTTCAAGTCGGCCGACCAGGTCCTGCTCTCCGGTGTCCAGGGCATCACCGACCTCATCACCACGCCCGGCCTGATCAACCTCGACTTCGCCGACGTGAAGTCGGTCATGTCCGAGGCCGGCAGCGCCCTCATGGGCATCGGCTCGGCCCGCGGCGACGACCGCGCGGTGGCCGCCGCCGAGATGGCGATCTCCTCGCCGCTGCTGGAAGCCTCCATCGACGGCGCCCGGGGTGTCCTGCTCTCCATCTCCGGCGGCTCCGACCTCGGCCTGTTCGAGATCAACGAGGCCGCCCAGCTGGTCAGCGAGGCGGCCCACCCCGAGGCCAACATCATCTTCGGCGCGGTCATCGACGACGCCCTCGGCGACGAGGTGCGGGTCACCGTGATCGCGGCCGGCTTCGACGGCGGCCAGCCGCCCGCCCGCCGGGAGAACATGCTCGGCTCGGCCTCCTCACCGGGGCGCCGCGAGGAGCCCGCCCCGGCCCGGCAGCCCGAGAGCCGCTCGTCCTTCGGCTCGCTCGGCAGCGTCACCCCGAAGGAGGAGCCGGAGCCCGCGCCCGCCCCGGTCAACGAGGCCCCCATCGCCCCGCCCATCCCCCCGGCGCCGCGGACCTACGCGGACAGCGCGGTCGAGGAGCTGGACGTGCCGGACTTCCTGAAGTGATAGGACAGCGCGGGACCGCGAACGGCGCGCACTTCGGCTTCACCGACAGGTGGGGCGGGGTGAGCGCCGTTCCGTACGAGGAGCTGAACCTCGGGGGAGCGGTCGGCGACGACCCCGACGTCGTACGCACCAACCGCGAACTGGCCGCCAAGGCGCTGGGGCTGGACCCGGCGCGGGTGGTGTGGATGAACCAGATCCACGGCGCCGGTGTCGCCGTGGTCGACGAACCCTGGGCGGACCGCCCGGCGCCGGAGGTCGACGCGATCGTCACCGTGCGGTCCGGGCTCGCGCTCGCCGTGCTCACCGCCGACTGCACGCCCCTCCTGCTCGCCGACCCCGTCGCCCGGGTCGCCGCCGCGGCCCACGCGGGCCGGCCCGGCCTGGTGGCCGGGGTGGTCCCCGCTGCGGTCCGAGCGATGATGGAACTGGGCGCGGACCCCGCCCGGATCGTCGCCCGCACCGGGCCCGCCGTCTGCGGCCGGTGCTACGAGGTGCCGGAGGCGATGCGCGCCGAGGTGAGCGCCGTCGAACCGGCGGCGCACTCCGAGACGAGTTGGGGCACACCGGCGGTCGACGTGAGCGCCGGCGTGCATGCGCAGCTCGAACGGCTCGGGGTGCGCGACCGGGCGCAGTCGCCGGTGTGCACACTGGAGTCGGACGATCACTTCTCGTACCGCCGCGACCGCACCACCGGGCGACTCGCGGGCTATGTGTGGCTGGACTGATGGGGCATGACAGACCGTAGGGCTGAACTCGCCGTAAATCTGGCGAAAGTGGAGGAACGAATCGCCGCGGCATGCGCGGCCGCCGGGCGCAAGCGGGAGGAGGTGACCCTGATCGTGGTGACCAAGACCTACCCGGCGAGCGACGTGCGGATCCTGTCGGAACTCGGTGTGCGTCATGTGGCGGAGAACCGCGACCAGGATGCCGCGCCCAAGGCCGCCGCCTGTTCGGATCTGCCTCTTGTGTGGCACTTTGTCGGTCAGTTGCAGACCAACAAGGTGCGTTCCGTGGTCGGTTACGCGGATGTCGTGCAGTCCGTCGATCGTTCCCGGCTTGTCACGGCGCTCTCGAAGGAGGCCGTGCGCGTCGGCCGCGAGGTGGGCTGCCTCATCCAGGTCGCGCTCGACGCGGCGGAGGCCGACCCGGCGGCGCCGGGCGGGGGCGCGAGGGGCGAGCGGGGCGGCGTGGCACCGGGCGGAATCGAAGAGTTGGCCGACCTCGTCGCCGGTGCTCCGGGTCTGCGGCTCGACGGGCTGATGACCGTCGCTCCGCTGGCCGGGGAGTACGCCGGGCGTCAACGCGCCGCGTTCGAGCGCTTGATGGATTTGTCGACCGACCTGCGCCGGGCCCATCCGGCTGCGAACATGGTCTCGGCAGGGATGAGTGCGGACCTCGAAGAGGCCGTGGCGGCCGGAGCGACACATGTGCGCGTCGGCACCGCGGTACTCGGAGTCCGCCCCAGGCTCGGGTAACGTCGCCAAGAAGTCGGACCACAGCAGAAAATATGGTCAATGTCGCCGAAAGGCGGCGCAACGACCTCGTGGATCGCGGGCACTTGGCAGTCGTCAGCCGATCCACCACAGAGCGGAGGACTCAGAGCATGGCCGGCGCGATGCGCAAGATGGCGGTCTACCTCGGCCTCGTGGAGGACGATGGGTACGACGGCCGCGGATTCGACCCCGATGACGACTTCGAGCCCGAACTTGACCCGGAGCCGGAGCGGGACCACCGACGGCACGAGCCGTCACACCAGTCGCACGGATCACATCAGTCCCAAAGGGATGAACCGGTGCGGGTGGTACAGCCGCCGGCACCACGCGAACCGGTGTCCCATTCCGCTTCGCTCTCCGCGGAATCGGGACGTCCAGCGCGTATCGCGCCCGTGGCATCCATCACACAAGAACGTCAGTCCCTGGAGAAGAGCGCGCCGGTGATCATGCCCAAGGTCGTGTCCGAACGTGAGCCTTACCGGATCACCACGCTTCATCCCCGGACCTACAACGAGGCCCGTACCATCGGGGAACACTTCCGTGAGGGCACTCCGGTGATCATGAATCTGACCGAGATGGATGACACCGACGCAAAGCGACTTGTCGACTTCGCGGCCGGATTGGTGTTTGGTCTTCATGGCAGCATCGAGCGAGTGACGCAGAAGGTGTTTCTGTTGTCGCCTGCTAACGTCGATGTCACGGCGGAGGACAAGGCCCGCATCGCAGAGGGCGGGTTCTTCAACCAGAGCTGAGACACAACACCGGACAGCGCACGGAAACAGGGGAGAGGGAAGCACGGATCATGAGCGTGTTCCTGGACGTCGTCTACATCGCGCTGATGTGCTTCCTCATCGTGCTCATCTTCCGGTTGGTCATGGACTACGTCTTCCAGTTCGCCCGCTCATGGCAACCCGGCAAGGCGATGGTGGTCGTTCTGGAGGCCACCTACACTGTCACCGATCCACCGCTCAAGCTCCTGCGACGGTTCATCCCGCCGCTGCGTCTCGGGGGCGTGGCGCTCGACCTGTCCTTCTTCGTACTGATGATCATCGTCTACATCCTGATCGCGATCGTGAGTCGGCTGTGAGCGATGTGAACTACCGTCTTGCCGAATGCCGACGACTACGTTGAGGTGAAGAGATGCCGTTGACCCCCGAGGACGTGCGGAACAAGCAGTTCACGACCGTCCGCCTCCGAGAAGGCTATGACGAGGACGAGGTCGATGCCTTCCTCGACGAGGTCGAATCCGAGCTGACCCGTCTGCTCCGCGAGAACGAGGACCTGCGCGCCAAGCTGGCGGCCGCCACGCGTGCCGCCGCCCAGAACCAGCAGAACATGCGCAAACCTCCGGAGCAGGACCAGCAACAGGGGATGCGAGGTCCGGGCGCTCCGGTGCCCGCCGGCATATCGGGCCCGCCGCAGCAGCAGATGGGTGGCCCCATGGGTGGCCCGCCCCAGCTGCCGAGCGGTGCCCCGCAACTGCCCCCCGGTCCCGGCGGTCAGGGCGGTCCGCAGGGTCCCGGCCCGATGGGTCAGGGTCCGATGGGTCAGGGACCTATGGGCCAAGGGCCTATGGGCCAAGGACCTATGGGTCAGGGCCCGATGAACCAAGGTCCGATGGGTCAGGGCCCGATGAACCAGGGCCCGATGGGTGGCCAGCCCCCCATGCAGCAGCAGATGGGCGGCCCGATGGGTGGCCCCATGGGCGGTCCGATGGGCGGCCCCGGTCAGGGCCCCGGTGGCGACAGCGCCGCCCGCGTCCTCTCGCTGGCCCAGCAGACCGCCGACCAGGCGATCGCCGAGGCCCGCTCCGAGGCCAACAAGATCGTCGGCGAGGCCCGCAGCCGCGCCGAGGGTCTGGAGCGTGACGCCCGTGCCAAGGCCGACGCCCTGGAGCGGGACGCGCAGGAGAAGCACCGGGTCGCGATGGGCTCGCTGGAGTCCGCGCGGGCCACGCTGGAGCGCAAGGTCGAGGACCTGCGCGGCTTCGAGCGCGAGTACCGCACGCGTCTGAAGTCGTACCTGGAGTCGCAGCTGCGTCAGCTGGAGACCCAGGCCGACGACTCGCTGGCCCCGCCGCGTGCTCCGGCCGCCGCCTCCCTGCCACCGTCCCCGGCGCCTTCCATGGCCCCGGCCGGCGCGAGCGCCCCGTCGTACGGCGGCAACCAGGCGATGGGTGGTCCGCCCGCGCCCTCCGCTCCGTCCTACGGCGGTCAGCAGCAGATGTCCCCGGCGATGACCCAGCCGATGGCTCCCGTCCGTCCGCAGGGTCCGTCCCCGATGGGCCAGGCCCCCTCGCCGATGCGCGGGTTCCTCATCGACGAGGACGACAACTGAGGGCCGCCGGACGGTAAGTAGTACGCCGTAGGCGTCGGCAGCGTTCACAGGGCGGGGCCCCGAATTTCGATTCGGGGCCCCGCCCTTGTGTTACGCGTGTTCACGGTATCTGCGGTGTCCGCGGTGAATTGAGGCGCACGCGACGGGTGTGCCTTGTGTGTCATGTGTGCCCGGTACGGCAGGTGCGGCAAGTGTCTTATGGGGCGCACTTGTTCGGCGGGTGCGAAGCCGACGGGCCGGGCCGCCGGGAAGTCCCGGTGGCCCGGCCCTCTGCGGCTCTGCGGGGCTACGCCTTGCGCAGGCGGAAGGCCAGCGACAGCCCCTCGTCGGTGAACGGCTTCCCGTAGGAGCCGTCCGCCTCGCCCTGGGCGAAGTCCGTGGCCAGGACCTCGTCTGCGATCAGGGCCGTGTGCTCGGTCAGCGCCGCGATGACCGCCGGGTCCGTGGCGGTCCAGCGCAGCGCGATCCGGTCGGCCACGTCGAGGCCGCTGTTCTTGCGGGCCTCCTGGATCAGCCGGATCGCGTCACGGGCGAGGCCGGCCTGGCGCAGCTCCTCCGTGATCTCCAGGTCCAGCGCCACGGTCGCGCCCGAGTCCGAGGCCACCGACCAGCCCTCGCGCGGGGTCTCCGTGATGATCACCTCGTCCGGGGCCAGGGTGACCGTTTCGCCGTCGATTTCCACGGACGCCGTGCCCGCACGCAGGGCCAGCGACAGCGCCGCCGCGTCGGCGTCTGCGATGGCCTTGGCGACGTCCTGGACACGCTTGCCGAACCGCTTGCCCAGCGCGCGGAAGTTCGCCTTGGCCGTCGTGTCGACGAGGGAGCCGCCCACCTCCGAGAGGGAGGCCAGGGAGCTGACGTTCAACTCGTCGGTGATCTGCGCGTGCAACTCGGGGTGGAGGGACTCGAAGCCCGCGACCGCGACCAGCGCCCGGGACAGCGGTTGCCGGGTCTTGACGCCCGACTCCGCGCGCGTGGCGCGGCCCAGCTCCACCAGTCGGCGGACCAGGACCATCTGCCGCGACAGCTCCGGGTCGATCGCGGACAGCGTCGCCTCGGGCCAGGACGCCAGGTGCACCGACTCGGGCGCGCCCGGGGTGACCGGCACGATCAGGTCCTGCCAGACGCGCTCCGTGATGAACGGGGTCAGCGGGGCCATCAGCTTCGTCACTGTCTCGACGACCTCGTGCAGGGTGCGCAGCGCGGCCTTGTCGCCCTGCCAGAAGCGGCGGCGCGAGCGACGCACGTACCAGTTCGAGAGGTCGTCGACGAACGCGGACAGCAGCTTGCCGGCGCGCTGGGTGTCGTACGCCTCCAGGGACTGGGTCACCTGGTCGGAGAGCGCGTGCAGTTCGGACAGCAGCCAGCGGTCAAGCAGCGGGCGGTCCGCCGGGGCCGGGTCGGCCGCGGACGGGGCCCACTGCGACGTGCGCGCGTACAGGGCCTGGAACGCGACCGTATTCCAGTACGTGAGAAGCGTCTTGCGGACGACCTCCTGGATGGTGCCGTGCCCCACGCGGCGGGCCGCCCACGGTGAGCCGCCGGCCGCCATGAACCAGCGCACCGCGTCCGCGCCGTGCCGGTCCATCAGCGGGATCGGCTGCAGGATGTTGCCCAGGTGCTTGGACATCTTGCGGCCGTCCTCGGCGAGGATGTGGCCGAGGCAGACGACGTTCTCGTACGACGACCGGTCGAAGACCAGTGTGCCGACCGCCATCAGCGTGTAGAACCAGCCACGGGTCTGGTCGATGGCCTCGGAGATGAACTGTGCCGGGTACCGGCTCTCGAACAGCTCCTTGTTCTTGTACGGGTAACCCCACTGCGCGAACGGCATCGAGCCCGAGTCGTACCAGGCGTCGATGACCTCCGGCACACGCGTGGCCGGTTTGGCGCACTCGGGGCAGGCGAAGGTGACCGCGTCGATGAACGGCCGGTGCGGGTCGAGGCCGGACTGGTCGGCGCCGGTCAGCTCGGTGAGTTCGGCGCGGGAGCCCACGCAGGTGAGGTGGTCGTCCTCGCAGCGCCAGATGGGCAGCGGGGTGCCCCAGTAGCGGTTGCGGGACAGGGCCCAGTCGATGTTGTTGTTCAGCCAGTCCCCGTAGCGGCCGTGCTTGACCGTCTCCGGGAACCAGTTGGTCTTCTCGTTCTCCTCAAGGAGCCGGTCCTTGACCGCCGTGGTGCGGATGTACCAGGACGGCTGCGCGTAGTAGAGCAGCGCCGTGTGGCAGCGCCAGCAGTGCGGGTAGCTGTGCTCGTACGGCACGTGCCGGAAGAGCAGGCCGCGCGTGGCGAGGTCCTCGGTGAGCTTCTCGTCGGCCTTCTTGAAGAAGACGCCGCCGACCAGCGGGACGTCCGCCTCGAAGGTGCCGTCCGGGCGGACCGGGTTCACGACCGGCAGGCCGTAGGCGCGGCAGACCTTGAGGTCGTCCTCACCGAAGGCGGGGGACTGGTGGACCAGGCCCGTACCGTCCTCCGTCGTGACGTACTCGGCGTTGACCACGTAGTGGGCCGGCTCGGGGAACTCCACCAGCTCGAACGGGCGTTGGTACGTCCAACGCTCCAACTCGGCGCCGGTGAAGGTCTGGCCGGTGGTCTCCCAGCCCTCGCCGAGCGCCTTGGCGACCAGCGGCTCGGCGACGACCAGCCGCTCCTTGCCGTCGGTCGCGACGGCATAGGTGACCTCGGGGTGCGCGGCGACCGCCGTGTTGGACACCAGGGTCCAGGGGGTGGTCGTCCACACCAGGAGCGCGGCCTCGCCCGCGAGCGGACCGGAGGTGAGGGGGAAGCGGACGTAGACGGACGGGTCGACGACCGTCTCGTAGCCCTGCGCCAGCTCGTGGTCCGACAGGCCCGTGCCGCACCGCGGGCACCAGGGGGCGACGCGGTGGTCCTGGACCAGCAGGCCCTTGCCGAAGATCTCCTTCAGTGACCACCAGACCGACTCGATGTACTCGGGGTCCATCGTGACGTAGGCGTCGTCCAGGTCGACCCAGTAGCCCATGCGGGTCGTCAGGTCGGAGAAGGCGTCGGTGTGCCGCAGGACGGAGGCGCGGCACTTGGCGTTGAACTCGGCGATGCCGTACGCCTCGATGTCCTGCTTGCCGGAGAAGCCCAGCTCCTTCTCGACCGCCAGCTCCACCGGCAGGCCGTGGCAGTCCCAGCCCGCCTTGCGGCCCACGTGGTAGCCGCGCATGGTGCGGAAGCGGGGGAAGACGTCCTTGAAGACGCGGGCCTCGATGTGGTGGGCGCCGGGCATGCCGTTGGCGGTCGGCGGGCCCTCGTAGAACACCCACTCGGGGCGGCCCTCGGACTGCTCCAGGCTCTTGGCGAAGATCTTCTGCTCGCGCCAGAAATCGAGCACTCCGTGCTCAAGCGCGGGCAGGTCGACCTGGGCGGGCACCTGGCGGTACGTCGGCGCTGTCATCTGCGGGCTTCCTCCAACGGAACGTGCTGCCTTCCGTCGGAGGGACGAGAGCCTTCTGGCCTGTCGACGCCGTGTGCGGCGCGCTCCCGCGGTACCACCCTCCTTGGCCCCCCGGTGCGTCGCATGCGCCGGTGAGCCCCCTCATTGGGGTCGCGATGCCGGTTCTACTCGCCGCGGCGGGTCCTCCACGGCTTTCTTCCGGCGGCTCCGGGGTGATCTTCACGTCGTGCTCGCCCCCGGGCTCCCACCGTCCCCGGGTCGCTCTGGGCTGCGTACGCCGCTACTCGTCCCCATCCACGCTTTTCGCTCCGCCCAGTGTACGGCGCCCCGGGGACAGCGGCCGACCCGAATTCCGGCACCGGTGGCGGGGGACCTCCGCAGGTGGTGAGATGACCCGAATGGAGAGGTACGGGTGTTCGTATCCTGGGATGCCCGGCTCGGCGGATTACCCGGCGGGCGGCTGGGCACAACGCATGAGGGCTTGCCGCGCGGGGGGCGCGGGGTGGGCCGATCGGGTGGCGTGCCCCGTTGCCGCGGGACTCAAGTCGATTTATCGTCCCAGCACGATTCGCGAGCAAGGTCACACTATGTGAAGGGGCCGCGGCCATGGTGGCGAAGAAGACCGCCGTACAGCAGTCGGCATCGGGCAGGCCCCGGGCCGCCGCCGCGGGTGCCTCCGGCGGCCCGGCCAAGGGCGCGGGAGGCAAGAAGAGCACGCAGGGACCGGCCGCGAAGAAGCCGCCCGCGTCGAAGCGGGCGCCTTCGAAGCAGGCGCCCGATGCCCCGGTGGCGACGGGCCCGGTCGAGGAGACCGCCGGGACTGTGCCTCCTGGGAAGGCCGCCGCGCGGAAGAAGACGGCCAGGAAGACGGCCGCGAAGGCAGCCGAGGTGACGGTCAAGACGACGGCCAGAAAGTCGGCCAAGAAGACGGCCAGGAAGACGGCCGAGGGGCCGGCCGTGAAGAAGACGGCCCAGAAGAGGGCTGCCCAGAAGAAGACGGTCGCCAAGAAGACGGCGGTCACGGGGGCGGCGGCCGCCGAGCGGACGGTGGCGCAGGAGGGCGGCTCCCCGAAAGGCGCCGCCAAGGGCGCGGGCAAGAAGAGCACGGCCAAGAAGGCGGGCGCGGCGCAGGCCGCGAAGCAGACGGGAGCCACGACGGTGGTTGCGAAGAAGACTCCTGGCACGGCCGCGGCGGCCAAGTCCGCCGTCCCCAAGGCACGGGTCGCCGCGGCGGCGGAACCCGGCGAGCTCGCGGTCCGCCCGGGCGAGGACCCCTGGACGTCGGAGGAGGTCGAGGAGGCCCGCGCGGAACTGCTGTCCGAGGTGGAGCGGCTGCGCACCGAGATCAGCTCCTCCGAGGCCGCGCTCGCGGGCCTGATGCGGGACTCCGGGGACGGCGC
This sequence comes from Streptomyces sp. NPDC004752, assembly GCF_053601275.1. Lineage (NCBI taxonomy): Bacteria > Bacillati > Actinomycetota > Actinomycetes > Kitasatosporales > Streptomycetaceae > Streptomyces > Streptomyces sp. NPDC004752. The sequence goes on from NZ_JBSGBN010000021.1 coordinate 21,187, forward strand.
GGGCGACGACCAGGCGGACACCGGCACCAAGAACATCACGCGCGAGCACGAGATGGCGCTGGCCGCCAACGCGCGCGAGATGGTCGTCCAGACCGAGCGCGCCCTGCGACAGCTGGGCACGGGCACGTACGGCCTGTGCGAGAACTGCGGCCGTCCCATCGGGAAGGCCCGGATGCGGGCCTTCCCGAGGGCCACCCTGTGCGTCGAGTGCAAGCAGAAGCAGGAACGCCGCTACTGAGCGCATGGGTCGTCCCGGGCGTGCCGTAGTCTCGTCCCCAGTCAGGTACCTAGGTTGAGGGACTCACGTGGCAGAGGCGGAGCGCATCATCGGTACGCCGGACACCCCGGACGACAGCGACGAGCGGACGGCCGGAGCGGACGAACAGGACATCCCGGCCGAGCGGCCCCGGGGCAGGCGTCGGATCGCCGTGCTCTTCGCGGTGGCCGTCTTCGCGTACGCCCTCGACCTGATCAGCAAGCTGGTCGTGGTCGCCAGGCTGGAGCACCATGCGCCGATCAAGGTCATCGGAGAGTGGCTGGAGTTCAACGCCATCCGCAACGCAGGCGCTGCCTTCGGCGTCGGCCAGGCGTTCACGATCATCTTCACCGTGATCGCGGCGTCCGTGATCGTGGTGATCATCCGCCTGGCCCGCAAGCTCTACAGCCTGCCCTGGGCGATCGCGCTCGGTCTGCTGCTCGGCGGCGCGCTCGGCAACCTGACCGACCGGATCTTCCGCTCGCCGGGCGTCTTCGAGGGCGAGGTCGTCGACTTCATCGCCCCCAAGGGCTTTGCGGTGTTCAACCTGGCCGACTCGGCGATCGTCTGCGGCGGCATCCTGATCGTGCTGCTGTCGTTCCGCGGCCTCGACCCGGACGGCACGGTACACCGGGACTGACCGGACATCGGGACTGACCGGACACCGGGACTGACCGGAGCGGCCCGATCCGGGCCCGGGGCCGCGGGACTCTCGTACGAGGCTGTCGGACCCGTCCGGCATACTCGACGGGTGAGCACGCTTCCCGAGATCCGTACCCTGCCCGTACCCGACGGCCTGGAGGGCGAGCGCGTCGACGCCGCCATTTCCCGCATGTTCGGCTTCTCCCGGACGAAGGCGGCGGAGCTGACCGCGGCGGGCAAGGTGCAGGTCGACGGCACGGTGGTCGGCAAGTCGGAGCGGGTGCGCGGCGGGGCCTGGCTGGAGGTCGAGATGCCGCAGGCGCCCGCCCCGGTGCAGGTGGTCGCCGAGCCGGTCGAGGGCATGGAGATCGTGCACGACGACGACGACGTCGTGGTGATCGTCAAGCCGGTCGGCGTCGCGGCCCACCCGTCGCCGGGCTGGAGCGGGCCGACGGTCATCGGCGGGCTCGCCGCCGCCGGCTACCGGATCTCCACCTCCGGCGCGGCCGAGCGCCAGGGCATCGTGCACCGCCTGGACGTCGGCACGTCGGGCCTGATGGTGGTCGCCAAGTCCGAGTACGCGTACACGTCGCTCAAGCGCCAGTTCAAGGAGCGCACGGTCGACAAGCGCTACCACACCCTGGTCCAGGGCCACCCGGACCCGACCAGCGGCACCATCGACGCCCCCATCGGCCGCCACCCCCACCACGACTACAAGTGGGCGGTCACCGCCGACGGGAAGCCTTCCGTCACGCACTACGACCTCATCGAGGCGTTCCGCGCCGCCTCCCTGCTCGACGTGAAGCTGGAGACCGGCCGTACCCATCAGATCCGGGTCCACATGGCCGCCCATCGCCACCCCTGCGTCGGCGACCTCACCTACGGCGCCGACCCCACGCTCGCCAAGCGGTTGCGCCTCGGCCGCCAGTGGCTGCACGCCGTGCGCCTCGGCTTCGAGCACCCGGGGGACGGCACATGGGCCGAGTTCACCAGCGACTACCCCGAGGATCTGCGGCAGGCGCTGGACCGGGTCCGCGAGGAGACCTACGCATGAGCGCGCCGTACATGGTGCGGATCGCCGAGGACCCGGCCGACCGCGAGGCATGCTTCGCGGTGCGCAAGGAGGTCTTCGTCGTCGAACAGCGCGTCCCGCAGGACATGGAGTACGACGCGTACGACGCCGTCGCCGTGCACGTGCTGGCGGTTCGCGAGGACGGGGAGCCGCTCGGCACCGGCCGACTGGTGTACGGCGCGCAGGCCGCCGAGAAGACCGGCGGCGACCCGTCGCTCGGCTCGCTGGGGCGGCTTGCGGTCCGGCGGGAGGCGCGCGGGCTCGGCGTCGGTGCGGCGCTGGTGCGGGCCATCGAGGAGGCGGCACACGCGCGTGGTCTCGCGGCGGTCGACCTGCACGCCCAGACGCACGCCCTCGGCTTCTACGAGCGGCTGGGCTACGCGCCGTACGGGCCGGAGTACCCGGAGGCGGGGATTCCGCACCGGGCGATGCGGCGCGCCCTGTAGCCGGGAAAGCCGGGCGGGCGCGGGCAAAGGGGGACATGGCAGGCTTGGGCACCGGTGCGTGATCGTCGACTCCCGGAGCGCTGGCCGTGGATCAGTTGGCCCTGTTGTTCGTGTTGCTGCTCGGGGCTCTGGTCAGCGTCCCGGTGGGGGACCGGCTCGGACTGCCGGCGCCGATCCTGGTGACCCTGCTCGGCATCGTCCTCGCGGTGCTCGACTTCGTGCCGAACGTGAGCATCCCGCCCGAGCTGATTCTGCCCGCGCTGCTGCCGCCACTGCTGTACGCGGCGGTACGACGCACGTCCTGGCGGCAGTTCGCGGCCAACAAGCGGCCGATCTTCCTGCTGGCCGTGGCCCTGGTGTTCGTCACGACTGTCTGCGTGGCGGTCGTGGCCAACGCGATCGTGCCCGGTCTGCCGATCGGCGCCGCGGTGGCGCTGGGCGCGCTGGTCGCCCCGCCCGACCCGATCGCCGCCACCGCCGTCGCCGGGCAACTGGGGCTGCCGCGCCGACTGGTGTCGATCCTGGAGGGCGAGGGGCTGTTCAACGACGTCACCGCGATCGTGCTGTACCACGTGGCGATCGCCGTCGTCGTCAGCGGCACCTTCTCGCCCTGGCGAGCCGGGCTCGACCTGGTGCTGTCCGCCGTGGTCGCCGTCGCCGTGGGACTCGTCCTGGGCTGGGGCGCGAACAAGCTGATGGACGTGCTCGGGGACGCGACGCTGCAGATCGGGCTGACCCTGCTCGTGCCGTACGTGGCGTATGTGCTCGCCGAGGAGTTGCACGGTTCCGGCGTGCTGGCCGTGCTCACCACCGCGCTGTTCATCTCCGAGTACGCCACCGACGCCGACGACGTGATGACCCGGCTCGCCGGGCACACCTTCTGGGACATCGTCGACACGCTGGTCACCGGGGTCGCGTTCGGACTGATCGGGCTCGAACTGCACAACGCGATCCGGACGGCCTCCGGACACTGGACCGAGATGCTCGGCTGGGCCGCCGCCGTGGTGGGCGTCGTGGTGTTCGTGCGGCTGCTGTGGCTGCTGCCCGCCACCTGGCTCACCAAACGGCTGCACGCCAAACGGGACTACGACGAGGACATCCCGATGAGCCTGCGCGAGACCGTCGTCATGTGGTGGTCGGGCATGCGCGGGGTGGCCTCGGTGGCCCTGGCGCTGGCCATTCCGCTGACGACCGCGGACGGGTCCCCGTTCCCCGACCGGGACGAGATCGTGTTCATCGCGTTCGGAGTGATCATGGCGACGCTGGTGCTCCAGGGACTCACCCTGCCGTGGCTGGTGAAGCGGCTCGGGGTGCGGGCCGACACGGAGCGGGAGAAGGAGTTCGAGAAGCAGCTGGCGGTGCGGGCGGCGCGGGCGGCGAAGCGGAGGCTGCGGGAGATCGAGGAGGTCGAGGACCTGTCGGAGGAGCTGTCCGAGCAGATGCTGCGGCGGGCCTTCGACATCGGGGTGCGGATCAGTCCCGACATCGGCGAGGACGAGCGCCGGGAGGCGCACGTGCAGCGGGTGCGGCGGGTGAAGCGGCTGCGGCGGATCCAGGGGGAACTGCTGAGCGCGGCGCGGCACGAGGTGCTGGCGGCACGGAGTGAGCCGGGGGCGGATCCGGAGATCGTGGACCGGGTGCTGCGGCATCTGGATGTGCGCAGCCTGCGGTGAGGCGTTGAACCGCTGGCCCGCCGGCCCGCTGATCCGGTGACCTGCTGATTCGGTGACCCCATCCGCTCGGCTGGCCGCGGGCCGGTGGTTGGTAGGGGGGCCGGTATGGGTGGTTGGTTATGGGGGCCGGTCCGAGGGCTTGATCCGGGTGGCCGGTCCGGGCGATCGGTCCGGGTGATCGGATCGGATGGTGGGCATGGAGGGCTGGCCCGGAGGGCTGTCATATGAACACACGGGGGCTGTGGATATCCGGAGGCCCGGGCGGCGCCCCGCTCGTACTCTCGGATCATGGCTCGCAACATTGTGATCAGTGGTGGTGGGACGGGGATCGGGCTCGCGGCGGCCCGGGTCTTCGCGGCGGACGGGGACCGGGTGCTGCTGCTCGGGCGGCGCGGCGGGGTCCTGGAGGAGGCGAGAGTGCCGGGGGCGCTGACGTACGCGGTCGACCTCGGCGACCCGGCGGGCGTGCGCGGCGTGGCGCGGCTGGTCGCCGAGGAACTCGGCACAGTGGACGTACTCGTGCACAGCGCCGGCGGCAGCGGGGGCCGGGAACCCGAGGGGCCCGCCGAGGATCCCCTCGACGCCGTCGCGCACACCTGGTCGGTCAACTTCCGGATCAACACCCTGACCGCCGTGCTCCTCACGGAGGCGCTCAAGGAGCGACTCGCCGAGCCCGGCGGGCGGGTGCTGTTCCTCAGCTCCATCGCCGCCTACCGCGGCTCGGGAACCGGGGCGTACGCGGCGGCGAAGGCGGCCCTGCACCCGTACGCCCACGATCTGGCCCGGCAGTTGGGCCCACGCGGCATCACCGTGAACGTGGTCGCGCCCGGCTATGTGGAGGACACCGAGTTCTTCGGGGAGACGATCGAGGAGGTGAGACGGGAGCGGTTGATCGCCGAGACGTCCACGGGCCGGGCCGGCACTCCGGGGGACGTCGCGGCCACCCTGCACTGGCTGGCCTCGCCGGGCGCCGGGCACATCACATCGCAGATCATCCAGGTCAACGGAGGTGCAGAGCGCGGCCACTGACCGACCCGGCGCGGCAGGCGGTCGACGGGCTCACCCGCGACCCGTCCTCGGCGGCTCGTGCGCCCGCCGCGCGGCCGGGCCGTCCTGGGACGGGACGCCGCCCGGCGGCGGCACCGCGTCCGCCGTGTTGACCCGGGGCAGCGCGTACGGGTGCTCCGTGCACAGCCAGCGGATCATCTGCTCGCGCACGGTGACCCGGACCGTCCACACGTCGTCCGCGTCCTTGGCGGTCACCAGAGCACGGACCTGGATGGTGTTCGGTGTCGCGTCGGTGACCGCGAGGTTGCCCGAGCGGCCGTCCCAGGCCGGGCACTCGCGCAGGATGTCGCGCAGTTTCTCCCGCATCGCCTCCAGCGGCGCCGAGTGGTCGAGGTGCCAGGAGACGATGCCGGTCATCTGCGGGGTGCCGCGCGACCAGTTCTCGAACGGTTTGGAGGTGAAGTACGACACGGGCATGGTGATCCGGCGCTCGTCCCAGGTCCGCACGGTCAGGAAAGTCAGCGTGATCTCCTCTACGGTGCCCCACTCGCCGTCCACGACCACCACGTCGCCGAGCCGCACCATGTCACCGAACGCGATCTGCAGCCCCGCGAACAGATTGGCCAGCGTGGACTGGGCGGCGACACCGGCGACGATGCCGAGGATGCCTGCCGAGGCCAGCAGGGATGCCCCGGCCGCGCGCATCGCCGGGAACGTCAGCAGCATCGCCGCCACGGCCATCACGCCGACCACGGCGGCCACCACACGCATGATCAGCGATACCTGCGTACGGACCCGGCGGACCCGCGCCGGATCGCGGTGCACGCGGGCGTAGCGGGAGTAGGAGGTCTCGACGATCGCCGCCGCGATCCGCACCACCAGCCAGGCCGCGGACCCGATCAGCACCAGGGTCAGCGTCCGGCCGACCGTGACCCGGTGGTCCGGCAACAGTCGCGCCTGCTCGTAGGAGCCTCTGAGCAGGGCCGCGCAGAGCACCAGCTGGTACGGGATCCGGCCGCGTCGCAGCAGCTCCCACAGCGGGGTCTCGTTGTGCCGCGCGTCGGCCTTGCGCAGCAGCAGGTCCGTGGCCCAGCCGATGAGCAGGGTCAGAACGACACAGCCACCGACCACGATCAGGGGGCGGAGCACGTTTTCCATGCCTGAGAAAGTAACCGGCCCCGGTGGCCGTGAACATGCGGATCGATGACGGCTCGGATCCGGCCGTGCGGCGTTGTTGTACCCGGCTGGCACGATGGCGGCATGAACATCATGCTCTTTCACTCGCCCTATGGCCTCAGACCGGCGGTGCGGGCCGCGGCCGACCGGTTGCGGGCCGCCGGGCACGAGGTGTGGACGCCGGACCTCTTCGCGGGACGCACGTTCGAGACGGTCGAGGAGGGCAGGGCCTGCAAGGACGAGATCGGCAAGAACGAACTGCTGAAGCGGGCCGTGCTGGCGGCGGCGCCCTACTCGGGCCGCGGGCTGGTGTACGCCGGGTTCTCGCTCGGCGCCTCCATCGCGCAGACCCTGGCCCTCGGCGACGAGAGGGCGCGCGGCCTGCTGCTTCTGCACGGCACGTCGGACCTCGCGCCGGGCGTCTCGGTGGACGACCTGCCGGTCCAGTTGCATGTGGCCGAGCCGGACCCGTTCGAGCCGGACGACTGGCTGAGCGCCTGGTATCTGCAGATGGGCAGGGCAGGGGCGGACGTCGAGGTCTACCGGTACGCCGGGGCCGGCCATCTGTACACGGACCCCGGACTGCCGGACTACGACGAGGAGGCGGCCGAGGCCACCTGGCGGGTGGCGCTCGGCTTCCTCGACGCTCTGTAGTCCGCGGCTACACCGGGTCGTAGATGCGCTCGACCTTCCGCGTGCCGCTGCGGGTGCGGTACGAACGCGCATGGGACGAGGTCGCGTTCACGGCGGTGCGGTCGGACAGGACGTAGCGGTCCATCTGCGCGCGGACCGCGGTGAGGTCCGGCACGCCGTAGCCGTGGCGGTCGGTGTCGACCCGACGGACGTTCCGGCCGACCGCGCGGATGCCCGGCACGGTGATCGCCGAGACGGCGCCCTCGGTGTGGTTCTCGGCGCCGCCGGACCAGGCGTCGTCGGCGAACTCATGGTCGTCCCAGATCGTGATGACCGGCGCCTGCCGGTGCAGGGCCCGCAGTTCGGGGTCGGTCTCGTACGCGCCGTGCCGGGCGCGGTGGTCGGCGGGAGAGCGGGCGAACGTGGGAAGTTCGCCCGCTCTTCGTCCGGGGCCGGATCCGGCTGGGCGTCAGCCGTTGAGCGCGGTGTCCACCACCCGGTTGAAGTCGTCCACCGTCATGGGCGGGTTGCCCTGGCTGTCGGCGGTGAGGATCTTGCCGTCCATGACGAAGCTCGGGGTGCCCGTCACGCCGTCCTTGTTGGTGTCGAAGGTCTTCGACATGGCCAGCGCCCAGGCGTCGTAGGTGCCGTTCTTCACCGCGTCCCGGAACTTGGTGTTGCCCTTCAGAGCGGGGACGGTGTCGGCGACCTGGATGAGGTAGTCGTCGCTCTTGAACTTGTCGTCCGTCTCCTTCGGGTGCCACTTCGCCGAGTACAGCGCGGTCTTGTACTCGAGGAACGCCTCCGGGCCGACGTTCAGCGCGGCGCCCATGGCGCTCATCGCGTTCTTGGAGCCCTCGCCGTTGCTGCCGACCTTGCCCTTGCCCAGCGAGTCGCCGTCGATGAACGTGCCGCCGATGTAATGGATCTTGAACTTGCCGTCGTCGATGTCCTTCTTCAGGGTCGAGCCGACGGTCTGCTCGAACTGGGCGCAGACCGGACAGCGCGGGTCCTCGTAGACCTTGAGAGTCTTCTTCGCGCTGCTCTCTCCGATCACCACGGTGGTGCCGTCGGTGCCGGTGGTGTTGGCCGGGGCGACGACCTTGTCGTCCTTCTGGGCCTCCCAGTAGCTGGGCTTGTTGGCCTGGACGACGAGGTAGCCTATGCCGCCCGCGGCGGCGAGCACGGCCACCACCGAGCAGGCCACGACGACCTGCCGCTTGACCTTGGCGCGCTTGGCCTGCCGCTCGCGCTCCTGACGCAGCCGCTCCCGGGCCGCCGTCTTCGACGCCTGGCTGTTCCGCTTGCTCATATGGGTGATCTCCATGTGGGACGCGCACATGTCGTACGCGGGATACGTGTGAGGGACTTCTGGTGCTCAGCTGTGCCTGGCCCACTGCGACGGGCCGGTGGCCTCGCTCAGGCGAAGGCCGGAGTGGCCAAAGAGGCCAAAGAGACCGGTGAAACCGATGAAACCGGTGTGGCCGGGGAGGCCGACGGGGCCGGAGAGCACGAGCACGGCGGTCCACGCCGTCCCAGGGAGTGCACGAGGAGCCGCTCGCGGGCGGCGGTCGTCCATGGCACGGGGCGCGGCAGCCGGCGCACCGGGGTGAGCCGCACCACCACCGCCACCGCGGCCACCGCCAGCAGCAGCGGCCGGAACGTGGTGGCCGCGACCGCGCGCAGCAGCTGGGCCAGCGCCCGCTCGCCGCGCCGCAGCCAGCAGGCCGCCAGGAGGCCGACACAGACGTGCGCGGCGAGCAGCAGCCAGGCGGCGGCCGGGTCGGCGTGCGCGAGGAGCGCGGAGGCGCGGCCGGGGCCGCCTGTCACCTGGGCCAGCGGGGCGCCCACGGTGCCGCCCTGGCACAGCATGTCGAGCCCGACCGCGCGCAGCGGGCCGGCGACCGGGCCACCGGCCCGGCCGTAGCAGGCGTGCTGGCCGGTGGTGAACACCGTGTCGGCGGCCAGCTCCAGCGGAATCAGCAGGGCCGCGATGTGGCCGAAACCGCGCTCGCGGCCCGCCAGCGCGTACGCGGTGACGAAGACCCCGGCGGCGACCGCGGCCACGGTCGGCAGCGGCAGCGGGACCTGGGACAGCAGCACGTGCGACGCGGTGCTGAGCGTCACGACGAAGGCCGTGAACAGCGCCGCGCGCACGGCTCTGAGCGGGGTCCCGGATATGTCCATAGCGGTGGAGAGTCTGTCACGTACTCAGGTAAGAGACCCCTAAAGGGTGCCTGTGGATCCCGCCGGTCACAGCCCCGGGATCCGGCCGTTGCGGAACAGGTCGACGAAGACCTGGTGGTCGGCACGCGCGCGTGCGCCGTAGCGGTGGGCGAAGTCGGTCAGCAGGGCGGGGAAACCCTCCTCGTCGGCCGCGATCGCCGCGTCGATGGCCCGCTCCGTGGAGAACGGCACCAGGGACTCGCCGGAGGTGTCGTCCGCCGCGGCGTGCATCGTCGCGGTGGCCCGGCCCAGGTCGGCGACGACGGAGGCGATCTCCTCCAGGTCGTCGATGTCGCCCCAGTCCAGGTCCACGGCGTACGGCGAGACCTCGGCGACCAGCTGGCCCGCGCCGTCCAGCTCGGTCCAGCCCAGCCACGGGTCGGCGTGCGCCTGCAGGGCACGCTGGGAGATCACCGTGCGGTGGCCCTCGTGCTGGAAGTAGTCGCGGATCGCCGGGTCCGTGACATGCCGGGAGACGGCCGGGGTCTGGGCCTGCTTGATGTAGATCACGACGTCGTTCTCCAGGGCGTCGCTGTTGCCCTCCAGGAGAATGTTGTACGACGGCAGCCCGGCCGAGCCGATGCCGATGCCGCGCCGCCCCACGACGTCCTTCACACGGTAGGAGTCCGGGCGCTCCAGGGACGACTCCGGCAGCGTCTCCAGATAGCCGTCGAAGGCGGCGAGCACCTTGTAGCGGGTGGCCGCGTCCAGCTCGATGGAACCGCCGCCGGGCGCGAAACGGCGCTCGAAGTCGCGGATCTCGGTCATCGAGTCCAGCAGTCCGAAACGGGTCAGCGAGCGCGCGTCACGCAGGGCGTCGAGCAGCGGACCCCGCGCGGTGTCCAGCGTGAAGGGCGGCACCTCGTCGCGCTTGGCGCCGGTGGCCAGGGCGTGGACGCGCTCGCGGTAGGCGGTCGCGTAGACGGTGACCAGTTCGGTGATCTGCGCGTCGCTCAGCGCCTTCGCGTACCCGATGAGGGCGATGGAGGCGGAGAAGCGCTTCAGGTCCCAGGTGAAGGGGCCGACGTACGCCTCGTCGAAATCGTTGACGTTGAAGACCAGGCGGCCGTTGGAGTCCATGTAGGTGCCGAAGTTCTCGGCGTGCAGGTCGCCGTGGATCCACACGCGCGAGGTGCGCTCGTCCAGGTACGGTCCGCCGAGTATCCGTCCGGCGCCCCGCTCGGCGTCGAGGTCGTGGTAGAAGAGGCACGCCGTGCCCCGATAGAACGCGAACGCCGAGGACGCCATCTTCCGGAACTTCACGCGGAACGCGGCCGGGTCGGCGGCCAGCAGCTCGCCGAAGGCGGTGTCGAAGACGGCGAGGATCTCCTCGCCGCGCTGCTCGTCGTTGAGCTGGGGGACCGACATCGCTGGGTGCCTCCTGGTGCGGATGGTGCGTGACATGGGGGTGGATCTTCCCCCACCCGGCAACGTGCGACGGGCCGGGGGAGTGCCCGTGCTCTCGGCATGAAGGTACGCGGGGGACCCCGCCGAGTGTCAGTGCCGAGGCATAGACTTCGACGCTGTCCCCCCGGACCGTCCGCAGCCGATCGGAAGATCGTCGACGATTGTTTCCTTTGGAGGCCGAAACCGTGTCGAAGCCGCCCTTCACGCACCTGCACGTCCACACCCAGTACTCGCTGCTGGACGGTGCCGCGCGGCTCAAGGACATGTTCAACGCCTGCAACGAGATGGGCATGACCCACATCGCCATGTCCGACCACGGCAACCTCCACGGGGCGTACGACTTCTTCCACACCGCGAAGAAGGCCGGGGTCACCCCGATCATCGGCATCGAGGCGTACGTCGCCCCGGAGTCCCGGCGCAACAAGCGCAAGATCCAGTGGGGCCAGCCGCACCAGAAGCGGGACGACGTCTCCGGCTCCGGCGGTTATACCCACAAGACGATCTGGGCGGCGAACAGGACGGGCCTGCACAACCTCTTCCGGCTCTCCTCGGACGCGTACGCCGAGGGCTGGCTGCAGAAGTGGCCCCGGATGGACAAGGAGACCATCGCCCAGTGGTCGGAGGGCCTGATCGCCTCCACCGGCTGCCCGTCCGGCGAGCTCCAGACCCGACTGCGCCTCGGCCACTACGACGAGGCACTGAAGTCGGCCGCCGAGTACCAGGACATCTTCGGCAAGGACCGCTACTTCCTGGAGCTGATGGACCACGGGATCGACATCGAGCGCCGGGTCCGCGACGGCCTCCTGGAGATCGGCAAGAAGCTCGGCATCCCCCCGCTGGTCACCAACGACTCGCACTACACATACGCGCACGAGGCGACCGCCCACGACGCCCTGCTGTGCATCCAGACCGGCAAGAACCTCTCCGACCCCGACCGCTTCAAGTTCGACGGCACCGGCTACTACCTGAAGTCCACGGACGAGATGTACGCCATCGACTCCTCGGACGCCTGGCAGGAGGGCTGCCGCAACACGCTCCTGGTGGCCGAGCAGGTCGACACCACGGGCATGTTCGAGAAGCGCGACCTCATGCCCAAGTTCGACATCCCCGAGGGCTTCACCGAGGTCACCTGGTTCCAGGAGGAGGTCCGTCGTGGCATGGCGCGCCGCTTCCCGGGCGGCGTCCCCGACGACCGCCAGAGGCAGGCCGAGTACGAGATGGACGTCATCATCCAGATGGGGTTCCCGGGTTACTTCCTCGTGGTCGCCGACTTCATCATGTGGGCCAAGAACAACGGCATCGCGGTCGGCCCCGGCCGCGGCTCGGCGGCCGGCTCCATCGTCGCGTACGCCCTCGGCATCACCGACCTCGACCCGATCCCGCACGGCCTGATCTTCGAGCGGTTCCTCAACCCCGAGCGCATCTCGATGCCCGACGTCGACATCGACTTCGACGAGCGTCGGCGCGTCGAGGTGATCAGGTATGTGACGGATAAATACGGCGCCGACAAGGTCGCCATGATCGGTACCTACGGCACCATCAAGGCCAAGAACGCGATCAAGGACTCCGCGCGCGTGCTCGGCTACCCGTACGCGATGGGCGACCGGATCACCAAGGCCATGCCCGCCGACGTCCTCGGCAAGGGCATCCCGCTGTCCGGCATCACCGACTCCGGCCACCCCCGCTACTCGGAGGCGGGCGAGGTCCGCGGGATGTACGAGAACGAGCCGGACGTGAAGAAGGTCATCGACACCGCGCGCGGTGTGGAGGGCCTGGTACGGCAGATGGGCGTGCACGCCGCCGGTGTCATCATGTCCAGCGAGACCATTACCGAGCATGTCCCGGTGTGGGTGCGGCACACGGACGGCGTGACCATCACGCAGTGGGACTACCCGAGCTGTGAGTCGCTCGGCCTGCTGAAGATGGACTTCCTGGGCCTGCGCAACCTCACGATCATGGACGACGCCGTCAAGATGGTGAAGGCCAACAAGGGCGTCGACACCGACCTCCTCGGCCTCCCGCTCGACGACCCGACGACCTTCGACCTGCTCCAGCGCGGCGACACCCTCGGCGTCTTCCAGTTCGACGGCGGCCCGATGCGCTCGCTGCTGCGCCTGATGAAGCCGGACAACTTCGAAGACATCTCCGCCGTGTCCGCCCTGTACCGGCCGGGCCCGATGGGCATGAACTCGCACACCAACTACGCGCTGCGCAAGAACGGCCAGCAGGAGATCACCCCGATCCACCCGGAGTTGGAGGAGCCGCTCAAGGAGGTCCTGGACGTCACCTACGGCCTGATCGTCTACCAGGAGCAGGTGCAGAAGGCCGCCCAGATCATCGCGGGCTACTCGCTCGGCGAGGCCGACATCCTCCGTCGTGTCATGGGCAAGAAGAAGCCCGAGGAACTGGCGAAGAACTTCACCATCTTCCAGGCCGGCGCCCGCAAGAACGAGTTCAGCGACGAGGCCATCCAGGCCCTGTGGGACGTGCTGGTCCCGTTCGCCGGCTACGCGTTCAACAAGGCGCACTCGGCCGCGTACGGACTGGTGTCGTACTGGACCGCGTACCTCAAGGCGAACTACCCGGCCGAGTACATGGCCGCGCTGCTGACCTCCGTCAAGGACGACAAGGACAAGTCGGCGATCTACCTCAACGAGTGCCGCCGCATGGGCATCAAGGTGCTCCCGCCGAACGTCAACGAGTCGGTGCACAACTTCGCCGCGCAGGGCGACGACGTGATCCTGTTCGGCCTGGAGGCGGTGCGCAACGTCGGCACGAACGTGGTTGAGTCGATCATCAAGTGCCGCAAGGCCAAGGGGAAGTACGCCTCCTTCCCCGACTACCTCGACAAGGTCGACGCGGTCGCGTGCAACAAGCGCACCACGGAATCGCTCATCAAGGCGGGCGCCTTCGACACCATGGGCCACACCCGCAAGGGCCTCACCGCGCAGTACGAGCCGATGATCGACAATGTGGTCGCGGTCAAGCGCAAGGAGGCCGAGGGCCAGTTCGACCTGTTCGGCGGGATGGGCGAGGACACCGGCAGCGAGCCCGGCTTCGGACTCGACGTGGAGTTCACCACCGAGGAGTGGGAGAAGACCTATCTGCTCGCCCAGGAGCGGGAGATGCTCGGCCTGTACGTCTCCGACCACCCGCTCTTCGGTCTGGAACACGTCCTGTCCGACAAGGCCGACGCCGGTATCGCCCAGCTCACCGGAGGCGAGCACGCGGACGGCGCCGTCGTCACCATCGGCGGCATCATCTCGGGCCTGCAGCGCAAGATGACCAAGCAGGGCAACGCCTGGGCGATCGCCACGGTGGAGGACCTCGCGGGCTCCATCGAGTGCATGTTCTTCCCGGCCACCTACCAGCTGGTGTCGACCCAACTCGTCGAGGACGCCGTGGTGTTCGTCAAGGGCCGGCTCGACAAGCGTGAGGACGTGCCGCGGCTCGTCGCGATGGAGCTGATGGTCCCGGACCTGTCCAACGCGGGCACCAACGCGCCCGTGGTGCTCACCATCCCGGCGCTCAAGGTGACCCCGCCGATGGTCAGCCGCCTCGGCGAGATCCTCAGCCACCACAGGGGCGACAGCGAGGTCCGGATCAAGCTCCAGGGCCCGCGCACGACGACGGTGCTGCGCCTGGACCGGCACCGGGTGAAGCCGGATCCGGCGCTCTTCGGCGACTTGAAGGTGCTGCTCGGCCCGTCCTGCCTGGCCGGCTGACATGCTGCCGCGCGGGCCGCTTCGGCGTCCCGCACCGGGCCCGGCGGCCCCCACCAGCCGAAGAGGGGCGCACCCGCGCAGGGTGCGCCCCTCGTGCGCCTGGGCCTCAACGGTCCCGCGCCTGGGCCTCAACGGTCCCGTCGAACCGTGCGAGTCCGAACCGGCGGGCCTCAGTTGTGGCCGAAGCTCTTCTTCTGCTTACGGGCCGCATCCGCCGGGCTGCCCTCGGCGTGCGTCATCGGAGCCTCGTGGGACTCCGTCGCCGTCCGCGGCGACTGCTGCTCGGCGTGCTCGGCCTGCGCGCCGCGGTTCTGCGGGCCACTCTGCTTGCGGTTCTTGTTCTTGGCCATGGTGATCTGCCTCCTGAGGGGGATCTAGGGGCCAGGGCCGCCATCAGATTCACATAGGCCGACAGCGGGCGCATGTCGGATAATTACCGTGTGTGACAGGGCAGGTCAGGGCCTGCGACCCGGATACGCCACGCCGAAGATCGAGTTCGGGCCGTTAACCCCCGCGTGGTCGGGCAGACTCGAAGCACAGCCTGAAGCAAGCCCGAAGCAAACCTCCCGGGAAGAGGGTGAGTCGCGTGGACCGCTGCGTCGTCCTGGTGGACGCCGGGTACCTGCTGGGGGCCGCCGCCAGCCTCCTCGCCGGTGAGCCCTCCCGCTCCCGTATCACCGTCGACCACGCCGCGCTCATCCAGGCGCTGCGTGAACGCGCCCAGGTCGACACGGAACGGCCGTTACTCCGCATCTACTGGTTCGACGGCGCCCCCGACCGGGTCCCGCAGCCGGAACACCGCCGACTGCGTGTGATGCCCCGCGTCACCGTCCGGCTCGGCGCCCTGACCCGAAGCGACGGACGCTGGGCGCAGAAGGGCGTGGACGCGGCCATGCACGCCGAGCTGACCGAGCTGGCCCGCAACCGCGCCTGCTCGGACGTCGTCCTGGTCACCGGCGACGGCGACCTGCTGCCGGGCATGATGGCCGCCAAGGAGCACGGCGTCGCCGTACACCTCTGGGCCGTACAGGCCGCCGACGGCGACTACAACCAGTCCGAGGACCTGGTCGCGGAGGCCGACGAGCGGCGCGTCCTGGACCGTACATGGATCACCAAGGCCGTACGCGCCAAGGAACTCACCGGCATCTGCGCGCCGCCGCCCGCGCCCCGGCCCGAGATCGCCGCGATCCTCTCCGCACCGCTGCCCGAGTCCGCGCTCACCCCCGCCGCACCGCCCGCCGCCGAGGACGCCGAGCGCGCCCCGGCGGCCGGGACGGCGTCGGACGGCGCGCCGGAGCCGGTGCCCGCGCCCAAGGGCGTACCCACCCCCAAGGACCTCGCCGGGCTGCGCGCCCCCGGCGCCCAGCCCGTCCAGCACCCCGCGACCGCGACCCTGCGCTGGTCCTCCGACAAGGGCTGGGTGGACCGGCCCGGTGTCCCGGCCGAGTCCCCCGACGCCGCCTCCATGCCGACGCTGGCGCAGCTGACCACGGCCGAGCAGCGCTGGGCCGACCGGGAGGAGGACATCACGACGGTCGGCGGCGACCCCTACGAGGTCGGACAGGTCTTCGCCGGGCGCTGGATGTCCCGCCTCGGCGACCAGGGCCAGCTGCAGAAGCTGTCCGGCATGTACCCCCGGGTTCCGCACCGCATCGACGGCGAGCTGCTCAGATACGCGGCCCGCTTCGGGCTCCTCGCCCACAAGGACGACCAGATCGACGAGCACGACCGTTACGCCATCCGGGCGGGGTTCTGGCGGGAGATCGACGTCCGGACCGCCGCCGAGCACGCCCTGGGCGGGGAGCGGGCCGAGCCGACGGCCCCCAACGGAGAACGGGGGCCGCGCACCCCGTAGGCTCGTCCCTTGTGATGACGCGCACGGCACAGGCACTTCGGCACCGGGATGATGTCGTGTGCGCGGTGCGCGGACTGACCAAGACCTATCCCGCGGTGCGCGGACGGCGCGGCGCGGCGGGGACGCCCGAGGTGCGGGCCACCGACGGGGTGGAGCTGGACGTACGGCGCGGCGAGATCTTCGGACTGCTCGGGCCGAACGGGGCCGGCAAGTCCACCCTGGTGCGGCAGATGACCGGGTTGCTCAGACCGGACGGCGGCAGCGTCGAGATCCTCGGCCACGACATCGTGCGCCACCCCGAGCGGGCCGCCCGCATCCTCGCCTACCTCGGCCAGGAGTCCACCGCCCTGGACGAGCTGACCGTGTCCCTCGCTGCCGAGACCACCGGGCGGCTGCGCGGCCTCGATGTGCGGCAGGCCCGCGCCGAGCGGGACGCCGTACTGGACGAGCTGGGGCTCGCGCCGATCGCCGGGCGGGCCCTGAAGAAGCTGTCCGGCGGGCAGCGGCGGCTCGCCTGCTTCGCCGCCGCGCTGGTCGGCGAGCGGCCGCTGCTCGTCCTCGACGAGCCGACCACCGGTATGGACCCGGTGGCCCGGCGCGCGGTGTGGGCGGCCGTCGACCGGCGGCGCGCCGAGCACGGTACGACCGTGCTGCTGGTCACCCACAACGTCATCGAGGCCGAGACGGTCCTCGACCGGGTCGCCGTCCTCGACCGGGGCCGGGTCATCGCCTGCGACACCCCCGCCGGGCTCAAGGAGCGGGTGGCCGACGAGGTGCGGGTCGAGCTGGTGTGGCGGGAGCGGGCGCCGCTGGAGGTGCCCGAGATCGCCGTGCTGCGGGAGCAGGCCGTGCAATCCGGCCGCCGCTGGACGCTGCGGCTCGCGCCCGACGAAGCGCGGGCGGTCGTCGCCACGGTGACCGGCGGGGCCGCGTTCGCCGCCCTGGACGACTTCACGCTCACCACGCCCAGCCTGGAGGACGTGTACCTGGCGCTGGGCGGTGCCGCCCGGCAGGGGCTGGTGAAGGCATGACCGGGACGGCGAGGAGCGTGGCGCGCGCGGTGAGCGCCGGGACCGTCTCGTCCGTACGGTTCCTGCAAGGCGGTCCGGGCGGCGTGGGGGATTCGGGCGCCGTGGGGAAGCCGTGCCGTGCAAGGAAGAGGAGCAGCACGACGTGAGCGTCGTACCCGTGAAGGTTCTGCCGGACAGCGCCCCGACCGTGGCGGACACGGCCGGGGGCGTGGCCCGGCTCGGGCCGCGCGCGCGGCTGTGGCCGTCGCTGATGGCCGTCTACCGGGCGCAGTTGTCCCGGGCCCGGGTGGCGCGGATCCCGCTGCTGTTCGTCGCGACCTTCCAGTCCGTCGGCATCATGATCATGATGCGCGGGGTGGTGGACACCCGCGGCGAGGCCCAGTCCGTGGTGGCCGGGGCATCGATCGTGGTCGTCGCCTATGTGGCGCTCAATCTGCTCGCCCAGTACTTCGGGCAACTGCGGGCCAGCGGCGGGCTCGACCACTACGCCACGCTGCCGGTGCCGCCCGCGGCGGTAGTGCTCGGCGCGGCGGCCGCGTACGCGTCCTTCACCGTGCCGGGCACCCTGGTGACCGCCGTGTGCGGCTGCCTGCTGTTCGGGCTGCCGCTGACGAACCTGTGGATCCTGCTCGCGGTGATCCCGCTCGCCGGAGCCGCGCTCGCCGGGCTCGGCGCGGCCTGCGGACTGCTCGCACCCCGCCCCGAACTGGCCACCCTGCTCGGGCAGTTGGGCATGTCGGCGGCGCTGCTGCTGGGCGTGCTGCCACCGGACCGGATGCCGGAGATCGTCCGGCTGGCCCGCGATCTGCTGCCGTCCACCTACGGTGTCGAGGCTTATGCGCGGACCTTCGGGGACCGCCCCGACTGGGCCCTCGTCCTCGCTGACCTGGGAGTGTGCGCCGGGGTAGGGGTGATCTCGCTGACCGTGGCCACCTGGGCGTACCGCCGGGCCGCCGTCCGATGACGCGCCGCACAGGTCGGCCTGGCACGATGTCAGGGTGACCGCACCGCTGACTCCGCCTCCGCCGCCGCACGATCAGTCCCCGTACCAGGTATGGCAGGCGCCGCCCGACGGTGCGGTGGGGCGCTGGTACGAACAGGACGGTCCCGGAATGAAGTCCGAAGTGCGCGAGGCCGCCGTGGTCGCCGTGGCGATGGTGCTGTGCGGGGTGCTGCTCGGCCTGCTGTGGTGGTGGCTGGCCCCTCATGTGCCGCTGGTCGGGGACCGGGTGGGCAAGAGCTGGGTCGTCTACCTGAAGGACAGCGAAGGGGAGCAGGCGATCGGCGTGGACGGCACGTTCACGCTGCTGGCGCTCGCCTTCGGTGTGGTCAGCGCGGTCGTCGTCTTCCTGGTGCGGCGGCGCGGCGGGGTGCCGCTGGTGGTCGGGCTGGCCGTCGGCGGGCTGCTCGGATCGCTGCTGGCGTGGCGGCTCGGGGTGTGGCTCGGGCCCACCCAGGACGTGATCGCCCACGCGAAGGCGGCCGGCAAGGGCGTGACGTTCTCGGCCCCGCTGAAGCTGGGCGCGCGGGGGGCGCTGCTCGCGTGGTCCGTGGCCGCGCTGGTGGTGCACCTCGGCCTGACGGCACTGTTCGGCCCCCGTGACCCCGACCCGTACCAGCAGACCTCCGACCAGCCCCCGTACGCGGCACCGCCGGCCTAGTGCCCCAACAGGCAACGTTCGCCCCGTCACGGTGTCCGGCACGCGCCCCCGAGCTCTTCGAGCAGGGGGCACCCCCACTCGCCGCACCGGGCGCAGGCCCAAGTACGTCCAGTACGAGGGCGTGCACCCGGCACGCCGAGAGCACGCTCCCCCAAGCTCTCGGCTCCGTTCGAGCAGGGGGGACCCCCACGACGCCGCTCCTCAACGGGCAAACGCTGCCTGCCGGGGCACTAGGCTGCCTCAGCCCAGCAGTCCGAGCAACCGCCCCAGTGCGTCCGCGACGGGCTGGGCCACCGGGCCGACGACGGTCGCGATCTGGCCGAGCCGCGCCAGGGTGAGGCCGCGCTCGGCCATGGCGGTGCGATCCAGGGCGAGCACGGGCAGAGTCTCTTCGACGCTACGGGCCTGGTCCGGGGTGAGGTGGGCGCCGAGGTCGAGGAGCCGGGCGGTCAGCTCTTCCACCGCGGCGCGGAGTTCCGGGTCCTGGGTGGCGCCGATGGAGCCGTAGTTGATGCCGATGTTCTGATCGCCGGTCTGGTGGAAGACGGGCCCGTTGTACGTCGTGTGGTGCGTCGGTTCGGTCACAGCTTGATCCCCGTGTTCATCCCGCCGTTCTGGTGGAAGACGGGGCCGTTGTAGTTGTTCAACTGGTGGACGTACGCCGTGAACTCGGCCTCCGGATGGTCGATCGCGTAGACGATCTGCCCGGCGATCACCCGCAGCTCATCCACGCTCGGCAGGGTCACGACCGCCAAGGAGCCGCCGGCCGTCTCCACGGCCAGGATCGGCTTCGCCGGTTCGAACAGCTTGATGACGAAGTAGACGGCCAGACCGATCACGACGGCGAGGAACAGCGGACTCCCGCTCTCCCCGATGCTCGCGTCGCTGCCGTTCTTCACGTTGAGCGCCGCATAAGCGACGGCGGCGACCGCCAGCCACGTCAGGAAGCGGACCAAGGTCGCCCCCCGGCGGGGCTTGAGCTTGAACGCCTCGACCCGGGTGAGGTTGTGCAGCGGGAAGGCCGCCGAGCCCACCCACAGCATCCGGCGGCTGACCGAGACCTCCAGGATGCCTCCCGGGCGCGGCAGCGGCGGGAACGGCGGCGGCGACTCGGCTGGCGGCTGCGGCGGTGGTGAGGGCGGCGGTCCGGGCGGCGGTGAGGACGGCGGCGCGGGTGGTGGTCCGGCCGACGGCATCCGTGCCGGCGGCGGCCCGAAGTGCCCCGTGGTGTCCATGTGCTCCCCCGTGAACTCATCGCTCACCCCGCGTCTCGCGGGAGCCCCATTAAGCATCAGCCCGGCTCCGCGCGACAGACGAGAAACGGCCAATACTGGACGCCAGCGGTTGCCTCGCTGCCGTCTGCCGTCTGCCGTCTGCCGTCTGCCGTCTGCCGTCTGCCGTCTGCCGTCCGCCGGGTCGGCGGGTTGGCTTGCGTGCCGTGGCGCGGTCCGGTGCTTGTCGCCGGGCGGGTTCGGACGGCGTCCCGCGTGTGCTCGCTACGCCGGTCGCCTCCCCTGGTTCGCGCTGCCCTTTCTGATGCGCCATGTGCGTTTCCGGGTCTTCTTCGACATGTCCCCTCTGTTCAACCGAGGAGACGCCGGCCGTCGAGGGGTCAGGCACGCCCGATGGGCGCGCGGACGGCGCCGGTGAGCGCGGCCAGGTCGTCGGGGGACAGCTCGACCTCCAGGCCGCGGCGGCCCGCCGAGACACAGATCGTGGCGTGGGCCGACGCCGACTCGTCGAGGACGGTGCGGAGCCTCTTGCGCTGGCCGAGCGGGGAGATGCCGCCACGGACGTAGCCCGTGGTGCGTTCGGCCAGGGCCGGGTCGGCCAGCGCCGCACGCTTGCCGCCCACCGCCGACGCCAGGGCCTTGAGGTCGAGGGAGCCCGCGACCGGGACAACCGCCACGGTCAGCGCGCCGTCGACGTCCGCCACCAGCGTCTTGAAGACGCGGTCGGGGGAGACGCCCATCGCCTCGGCCGCCTCCTCGCCGTAGGAGGGATGGGCCGGGTCGTGCTCATAGGAGTGGACCGTGTAGCCCACGCCCGCGGCGGTGAGCGCCACCATGGCCGGGGTGCCGCCCTGCTGCTGCTTCTTCTTCGACTTCTTCGTCATCGGGTTCCCGGTCTCAGTTCAGACTGGTCGGGCCGCGGGTCAGCTCCGACGCCGGCAGGGACGGCAGATTACGGATGATGGCCGTCTCCGAGCGAAGGAGTTTCAGCTCGTCCCGCAGTCGGGAGGCGGTGTCCGGGGCCTGGAGCAGGCGCTGCTTCGTCGGGGTGTCCAGCATCATCGCCGCCGCCACGAGATAGGAGACCACCGACGGCTCGTCGGGGAGGTCGGAGCCCGTCGACAGGGACCGCTCCCGGGCCCCCGCCAGCCGCTTCTGGTACTGCCGGAACGCGCGCAGCACCCCCTCCGCCAGGGCGCCCGCACCGTCGCCCGGCTCCTCCGCCAGCTCCTCCAGCTCGGCGGTCAGGAACGGGCCCGACGCGTCCACCGACAGCAGCCGCACCCGCCTCGTCCCGGTCGCCAGCACTTCGAATGTGCCGCCCGAGCGCTCCCTGATCGTCGCGGCGTCCGCCACACAGCCCACGCCGTGGAAGGCCCGGACCGGGTCGGCGCCGAAGCCGGCGGCCGGGCCGCGCTCGGGCAGCGCCGTGGGGTCCGGCATGCCCGGTGCGCTCGGCGCCACCTCGTGGCCGTCGCGGATCGTCACGACGGCGAACCGGCGCGGCTCGTCCTCGGGGGTCTTCAGCAGCTCGCGCATCATGGCGCGATAGCGCTCCTCGAAGATGTTCAGAGGGAGCACCAGCCCCGGGAACAGCACCGAGTTCAGCGGGAAGAGGGGGAGACGGACGGTGGTCACGGCGTCACAGCCTAATGGTCACCGGCGTCGGCATGCCCGCCGTGCTCACTCCGTGGCCGTCCGGGACCCGCTCCGGGGCCGTCCGGAAGGGCCCGGGCGGGCCGCCCGACCGCCGCCGAAGGCTCCTCGCGCAGCCGCAGGAACAACCCGAGCGGGTCGTCCGACACCCGGTCCCAGGGGAAGGACGTGGCGTACGGGCCGATCAGCCGGAACTGATCCAGGGCGTCCGGACCGCGGTCGAGGCACACCAGGACGTACGCCAGGAGGTTGCGCACCTCGGCCGGCCACGGGTCGGCCGCCGGGTACCGGGCGGAGAGCGCGACCGCCCGGTCGGCGGCGGCGTCCAGGCGCTTCCGGGGCACCCCGGCGCCCGGGCCGAGGCAGGTGAGGGCCGCGTGGGCCGGGAGCGCCTGGACGAGCGCACCGGGCGGCGCGTCCTGGGCGGCCGACTCGGCGAAGTCGAGGCACTCCCCGTGGGAGCCGTGCCAGGTGGCGGCGAGGTAGCGGAGGGCGGCCACATGGCAGCCGTAGTGGTGCGGGGAGCGGCGGACCGCCTCCGTCCACAGGCGCTCGAAACCGGTGTGGCCGGCACGGGTGCCGCGCGCGTGGTCCAGCGCGATCCGCCAGGGCACCGGGTCGTGCGGATCGGCCTCGGTGGTGGCGACGACGAGCGGGCCCACCGCGCCGAGTAGCTCGGCCCGCGCGGGGGAGGCCCAGCACCGGTCCACCGCGAGCTGGGCGCGCAGCAGCAGGGCGTCCGGGTCGTCTGGGGCGTTCGCGTGCCACTCCTCGGCCCACTCGGGGCGGGAGCGGGCGAAGGCGGCCAGGCGCCGCGCGTACCGGTCGCGGTCCTCCCACTCGGCCGCCTCGCGGGTGGTGGCGAGCAGCTTCGCCGCGGGCTCGTACTCGCCCCGGCCGGCCGCTATCAGCGCGGGGGCCAGCCGCTCGTCGGGCGCGTCGAGCAGCACCTCGTCGTCGGCGGGCGGTGTGTCGCCGTGGCGCGAGGCGGATCGGGACCTCCGTGCGAAACGGAGCAGCGCGCGCAGCAGAGCCATGGTGTCGACCATTGAAAGTCCGCAGGTCGCGGCGGCGCCACAGGGTTCACGCAACCCGCGGAAAGTTGTACGCGCCCTGGTCAAGTGAGAGTAAAAGGTGGTGATTCGGTACTGGCGTACACCCCGACAGGACGGACGTGCACCCCGACAACACGCGCCCGACGGCCGCCCCGCGACGCCTGGGCGTCGGCCGCTGGGCGACGGCGCTTCCGGAGGACCGGGTGGCCGGGTGGCGCCCGGGGCCCGGATCGGTCCTGGGCATCGCGGGGCCCAGGTCTGTCCGAGGCATCGCGCCGGACCGGCCCGAGACGTCCGGAGCCGTGTACCTCCCGGCCGAGGGGCCCTTCCTGCACTGGGCGTCCCCGAACGCGCCGCGAGACGCGGGTGCGAGACGCGGGGCAGGGCGGCGCGAGCTCAGCGGGATCTCGGGCGGCCCTGGGGTGGCGCGGGACCGTTGACAGGGGCCCCACGCCGGGGCAGGCCCGGCGACATGCGCGCCCGGTCATCCGCCCGGTCATCCGCCCGGTCATCCGCCCGGTCAACGCCGTCTGAGCCGTACCCCCGGTGAGCCGGTTCGTGCCTCGCAGGCTCGCGGGCGGAGGCGAAGGGGAGACTGTCCGGACTGCTGCGCGCTCCCGGACCGAGAGATGCGGTTCCTCCCGGGCGCGGAGTCGTGAACGCCCGGGAGTCCTCGCAGGATCAGGCTGAATCAGCTGAATCATTTGTGCCGGATCGACCCGTGGCGTCCGGTGCCGTGCATTGCGAGAGGGAGGGCCGCCCTCGTGCGGGACGTTGTGGGACGTACTCGGGTGTCCCCGGTGTGATGCCGGGCGGCGCGGGCTCTGCGGGAAGGGCGCAGACCGGTCCTAACCGCGTCTGAGTAGGCGGGTCGCTCCTGCGGCCACCGTGGTGGCCAGGATCCAGCCCAGCAGGATCAGCACCGCGGCCAGCCACTGCCAGCCGCCGTGCAGCTGCCACTGGCCCGCCTGCCCCAGGTCGATCACCGGCAGCAGCAGGTCCAGGGCGAACAGGGCCGGGCTCCAGCCGGGATGCCCGGTCGCGTTCATCGGTTTGAGGGTGGTGTGCGCGAAGGCGAGCGTGCCCGCCGCCCACAGCACCGTCATCCACACGGCGGCCCGGCCCGGCCGGTACCCGTAGGCGACCGTCCAGTCCTGGGCGTACCCCCACAGCTTGCCGGCCAGCGGCAGCGTCTCGCGGCGCCGGCGCTGCTTGGCGAGCAGCACCTCGCGCGCGTCCTCGTCCTCGCCCGCGGCGCGCAGCACCGCGGCCAGCCGTTCGTACGGCTCCGGGTTGTACTCGGCGGTCGCCGCCGCGATCCACTCCAGCCGCCGGGTCAGCGGGAACGGGCCCTGCGGGACGAGGGATTCGTACCCGAAGCCGCCCATGTGCAGACTGCCCGGCCCCGGCCAGCTGCCCGCCCGGTCCACCAGCGTCACCACCCGCGCCCCCGACAGCACCACCTTGCCGCGCTCCGGCCGCTCCCCGAGGAAGCGCAGCTCGGGCGTCTGCGCCCGGCGCAGCGACAGTTCCTGGTCGTCGGTGAAGACGAACCGGGCCCGCTCCAGGTCGACCGCGTCCCCGAACCGCCCGTCGTCGAGGCGCACCCCGCCCTGGCACTCGAACCGCTGGATCCGGGTGCCGTGCGCGGGTGTGGTGCCGCTCAGCAGCGGGTTGCCCACGCCGGCCGGGGTCAGATACAGGGTGCGCTCAACGGTCAACTGGGGTGCGTTCAGGGCGAGGCGGGTGTACGGGTTGGCCAGCCGCGCGCCGCGCAGGCTCAGCGACACGCCGATCTTGGCGCTGCGCAGGCTCAGCTCGCCGTGCGACTCCAGTAACTCCGCCTGGAGGTCCTGGCCGACCGTCAGTCCGTCCGCGGCGATCGAGCGGCCCGTCCGGTCCCGGTAGACGACGGCCTGGTTGAGCAGCAGGTCCGTGCCGATCTGCGCGTCGGTCAGCCGGACCCCGTTGTGGAACCGGCAGCGCGGCAGATGCAGATCGCCCTCGGTGTGCACGCGGGCCGCCTCAAGGCGCGGCACCGAGCAGTCCACCAGCCGCATGGTCGTGAACCGGGCCTCCGGCAGCAGAATGTCCCGTTCGAACCGGCAGCGCTTCATCTCGACGTACGGCGTGACCGTGCCGCCCGCCAGGTCCAGGGTGCCGGTGATCCGCACCCCGGCCAGCTTCAGGGACGACACCCGGCCGGCCAGCGCGGGCGGCCCGTCGAGCAGCAGCCAGGCGATGATGCGGGCCCGCACGGTGCGTTCGGGCCCCCAGGGGTGCCCGCCGTGCGGATCGTCGACGATGGCGTCCCCGCTGCTCAGGTCATAGCCGCTGCCGTTGCGGAACGCCTGCCACATTCCGGCCTCGGCGGCGGTCAGGTCGTCGGGCAGGTCCCCGACGCGCAGGCCGGTCCCCTCGGTCACCGCTGTTCCCTCCTCCTCACGGTCACGCGCGGATGCACCCCGTTTCGTACAACCGTTCATGCCCGCTGAGTGACGCTCCGAACGCTAGACGTGAAGGGGATCTTCCGGATTCCGGCCAGGTTCTGTATCAGCCATTGATACGCGCGCACCGTCCGTCACCCCGGTCTGCGAGAATTGACCCCGTGATCTCCCGAATCGATCTGCGCGGCGACGCCCTTCCCGAGGGCCCCGCCCTGCGCGACCTGCTGCCCCGGGCCGACTTCGACGTTCAGGCCGCACTGGAGAAGGTGCGCCCGATCTGCGAGGCCGTGCATCATCGCGGTGACGCGGCGCTGATCGACTTCGCGGAGCGGTTCGACGGGGTACGGCTGAAATCCGTCCGTGTGCCGGAAAAGGCCCTCGCGGACGCGCTCGCGGCCCTCGACCCGGCGGTCCGCGCGGCCCTGGAGGAGTCGATCCGCCGCGCCCGCCTCGTCCACCGTGAACAGCGTCGTACGACGCACACGACCCAGGTCGTGCCCGGCGGGTCGGTGACCGAGAAGTGGGTGCCGGTCGAGCGGGTCGGGCTCTACGCGCCGGGCGGCCGCTCGGTCTACCCCTCCTCCGTGATCATGAACGTGGTGCCCGCGCAGGAGGCCGGCGTCGCCTCGATCGCCCTGGCCTCCCCGGCCCAGGCCCCCGCTTTTGAAGATGATCCGGCCGGCGGCCTGCCGCACCCGACCATCCTGGCCGCGTGCGCGCTGCTCGGCGTCGACGAGGTGTACGCGGCGGGCGGCGCGACCGCGGTCGCGATGTTCGCCTACGGCACCGAGTCCTGCGCCCCCGCGAACATGGTCACCGGCCCCGGCAACATCTGGGTCGCCGCCGCCAAGCGTTTCTTCACCGGCCGGATCGGCATCGACGCCGAGGCCGGGCCCACCGAGATCGCCATCCTCGCGGACGACACCGCCGACCCGGTGCATGTGGCCTCCGACCTGATCAGCCAGGCCGAGCACGACCCGCTGGCCGCCGCCGTGCTGGTCACCGACTCGGTCGAGCTGGCCGACGCGGTGGAGAAGGAACTGGCGCCGCAGGTCGCGGCCACCAAGCACGTCGACGACCGGATCGTCCCGGCCCTCGGCGGCAGGCAGTCCGCGATCGTGCTGGTCGACGGCGTGGACGAGGGCCTGCGGGTGGTCGACGCATACGGCGCCGAGCACCTGGAGATCCAGACCGCCGACGCCGCCGCGGTCGCCGACCGCGTCAAGAACGCCGGCGCGATCTTCATCGGCCCCTGGGCGCCGGTGTCCCTGGGCGACTACGCGGCCGGGTCCAACCACGTCCTGCCGACCGGAGGCTGCGCCTGCCACTCCTCCGGCCTGTCCGTCCAGTCCTTCCTGCGTGGCATCCACATCGTGGACTACACCAGGGACGCACTGGCCGAGGTCGCGCACCACGTGGTCACGCTGGCGGAGGCGGAGGACCTGCCCGCGCACGGCGCGGCCATCAAGGCGAGGTTCGGCTGGAAGGTACCGACGAGCAAGTGAACCCCGGAATCGACGATCTCCCCGTACGGGACGAACTGCGCGGCAAGTCCCCCTATGGCGCGCCCCAGTTGGACGTCCCCGTACGGCTGAACACGAACGAGAACCCGTACCCGCTGCCCGAGCCGCTGGTCGAGCGGATCACCGAGCGGGTGCGCGCCGCCGCCCGCGACCTGAACCGCTACCCCGACCGGGACGCGGTCCAGTTGCGCACCGAGCTGGCCACCTACCTGACGCGGACCGGCAAGTACCCGCTCGGCATCGAGAACATCTGGGCCGCCAACGGCTCCAACGAGGTCATCCAGCAACTGCTGCAGACCTTCGGCGGGCCGGGCCGCACGGCGATCGGCTTCGAGCCGTCGTACTCGATGCACTCGCTCATCGCGCGGGGCACCGGCACGGGCTGGATCTCCGGCCCACGGACCGAGGACTTCACCATCGACCTCGCCGCCGCCGAGCGGGCGATCGCCGAGCACCGCCCGGACGTCGTGTTCATCACCACCCCCAACAACCCCACGGGCAACGCGGTTCCGCCCGAGACGGTCCGCGCGCTGTACGACGCCGCGCAGGCGGCCAAGCCGTCCATGGTGATCGTGGACGAGGCGTACATCGAGTTCAGCCACGGCGACTCGCTGCTGCCACTGCTCGCGGGCCGGCCGCACCTCGTCGTCTCGCGCACCATGTCCAAGGCGTTCGGCGCGGCGGGACTGCGGCTCGGCTATCTGGCCGCGCACCCGGCGGTGGTGGACGCCGTCCAGCTCGTCCGGCTGCCGTACCACCTGTCGGCGATCACCCAGGCGACCGCGCTGGCCGCCCTGGAGCACACCGACACCCTGCTGAAGTACGTCGAGCAGCTGAAGACGGAGCGGGACCGGCTGGTGCGCGAACTGCGCGCGATCGGCTACGACGTCACGGAATCCGACGCGAACTTCGTGCAGTTCGGGCGGTTCACGGACGCGCACGAGACCTGGCAGAAGATCCTCGACCGGGGCGTCCTGGTCCGGGACAACGGCGTACCGGGGTGGTTGCGGGTGTCCGCCGGAACCCCTCGGGAGAACGACGCGTTCCTCGACGCGGTACGTGAGTTGAAGAAGGAGCAGAGTTCATGAACCGCGAAGGACGCGTCGGACGTGTCGAGCGCACCACCAAGGAGACCTCGGTCCTGGTCGAGATCGATCTCGACGGCACCGGCCGGACCGACATCGCCACCGGCGTCGGCTTCTACGACCACATGCTCGACCAGCTCGGCCGGCACGGTCTGTTCGACCTGACCGTGAAGACCGACGGCGACCTGCACATCGACTCGCACCACACCATCGAGGACACCGCCCTCGCGCTCGGTGCCGCGTTCAAGCGGGCGCTCGGCGACAAGGTGGGCATCTACCGCTTCGGCAACTGCACGGTCCCGCTGGACGAGTCCCTCGCCCAGGTCACCGTCGACCTCTCCGGCCGCCCCTACCTGGTGCACACCGAACCCGACCACATGGCGCCGATGATCGGCGAGTACGACACCACGATGACCCGGCACATCCTGGAGTCCTTCGTCGCCCAGGCACAGATCGCGCTGCACGTGCACGTGCCCTACGGGCGCAACGCGCACCACATCGTGGAGTGCCAGTTCAAGGCGCTGGCACGGGCGCTGCGCTACGCGAGCGAGCGGGACCCGCGCGCGGTCGGCATCCTCCCGTCCACGAAGGGCGCACTGTAGACCATGACCGGACTGTCCACCCTGCTGATCGTCGTCGGCCTCTTCCTCGTCGGCGGCATCATCTCCTTCGTCAAGCAGAAGATGCCCACCAGCCTCATCGTGCTGGTGTCCATCGGCGCGGCGATGTGCCTGGTCGCCGGAGTGCTGCGGCTGGAGGTGTGGAATTGAGCGCAGCCAGGAAGGTCGTCGTCCTCGACTACGGCTTCGGCAACATCCGCTCCGCCGAGCGCGCCCTGGCCCGCGCGGGAGCCGAGGTCGAGATCACCCGTGACTTCGACAAGGCGATGAACGCGGACGGCCTGCTGGTGCCCGGCGTCGGCGCCTTCGCCGCCTGCATGCAGGGGCTGCGCGCGGCCCGCGGCGACTGGGTCATCGACCGTCGGCTGTCCGGCGGGCGCCCGGTGCTGGGCATCTGTGTCGGCATGCAGATCCTGTTCGCGCGCGGTATCGAGCACGGCGTGCAGACCGAGGGCCTCAGCGAGTGGCCCGGCTCGGTCGAGCCGCTTGAGGCCGAGATCGTGCCGCACATGGGCTGGAACACCGTGGCCGTGCCGCCCGGCTCCGAACTGTTCGCGGGCCTGGACGCGGACGCCCGCTTCTACTTCGTGCACTCCTACGCCGTCCACGACTGGACCTTCGAGGCACAGAACCCGCTGCTGCACCCCCCCAAGGTGACCTGGTCGACGCATGGCAAGCCGTTCGTGGCGGCCGTGGAGAACGGCGCCCTGTGGGCGACGCAGTTCCACCCCGAGAAGTCCGGCGACGCCGGAGCCCAGCTCCTCACCAACTGGATCGGAACACTGTGAGCAAGCTCGAACTCCTTCCCGCCGTCGACGTCAGGGACGGCCAGGCGGTCCGCCTCGTGCACGGCGAGTCCGGGACCGAGACCTCGTACGGCTCGCCGCTTCAGGCCGCCCTCGCCTGGCAGCGCTCGGGCGCCGAGTGGCTGCACCTGGTCGACCTGGACGCCGCGTTCGGCACCGGCGACAACCGCGCGCTGATCGCCGAAGTCGCGGGCGCGATGGACATCAAGGTGGAGCTGTCCGGCGGCATCCGGGACGACGGCACCCTCGCCGCCGCGCTCGCCACCGGCTGCACCCGGGTGAACCTCGGCACCGCCGCCCTGGAGAGCCCCGAGTGGGTCGCCGCAGTGATCGCCGAGCACGGCGACCGGATCGCGGTGGGCCTGGACGTCCGCGGCACCACACTGCGCGGGCGCGGCTGGACGCGGGACGGCGGCGACCTCTACGAGACGCTGGCGCGCCTCGACAAGGAGGGCTGCGCCCGTTACGTCGTCACCGACATCGCCAAGGACGGCACGCTGCAGGGCCCGAACCTGGAGCTGCTGAAGAACGTCTGCGGGGCCACCGACCGTCCGGTCGTGGCCTCGGGCGGCGTGTCCTCGCTGGACGACCTGCGGGCCATCGCCGAGCTGGTACCCCTCGGAGTCGAGGGCGCCATCGTCGGGAAGGCGCTGTACGCGAAGGCGTTCACCCTGGAAGAGGCATTGGAGGCTGTGTCGTCATGACGTCCGAAGCCGTGCGGCGCGTGCAGAGCGGAAGTCCCTGGGAGGAGAGCTTCGGCTTCGCGCGCGCCGTCGCGGCGGGCGACCGTGTGCTGGTGGCGGGCACCACGGCCTTCAAGGGCCGGGTGCTGTACGGGGAGGGCGACCCGTACGAGCAGGCGAAGGTGGCGTTCACCAGCGCGCTGGAGGCGATCGCCGAGTTCGGGCTGGGGCCCGGGTCGGTGATCAGGACCCGGATGTATCTGACCCATCTGCGGGACGTCGACGAGGCGGGCCGGGCCCACAAGGAGCTGTTCGACTCCGTGCGCCCGGTCTCGACCCTGCTGGTCGTGGAGGGCTTCGTCGACCCGCGCATCCTGGTCGAGGTGGAACTGGAAGCCTTCCGAGGCCACAAGCAGCAAGAAGCAGCAAGAGGAGCCGTGGATTCATGACCCTGGCGGTCCGAGTCATCCCCTGCCTGGACGTGGACAACGGCCGGGTCGTCAAGGGCGTCAACTTCCAGAACCTGCGCGACGCGGGCGACCCCGTCGAGATGGCCAAGGTGTACGACGCCGAGGGCGCCGACGAGCTGACCTTCCTGGACATCACCGCGTCCTCGGGCAACCGCGAGACGACCTACGACGTGGTGCGCCGCACCGCCGAACAGGTCTTCATCCCGCTGACGGTCGGCGGTGGCGTGCGTACCGCCGAGGACGTGGACAAGCTGCTGCGGGCCGGCGCCGACAAGGTGGGCGTGAACACCGCGGCGATCGCCCGCCCCGAACTGATCCGCGAGATCGCCGAGCGGTTCGGGCGCCAGGTGCTGGTCCTCTCGGTCGACGCGCGTCGCAGCGGGCCGGGCGGCTTCGAGGTCACCACCCACGGCGGGCGCCGCGGCACCGGCATCGACGCCGTCGAGTGGGCGCACCGGGCCGCCGAGCTGGGCGCGGGGGAGATCCTGCTCAACTCCATGGACGCGGACGGCACGAAGGACGGCTACGACCTGGAGATGATCGCGGCCGTGCGGGGGCACGTCACCGTCCCGGTCATCGCCTCCGGCGGCGCGGGCAAGCTGGCGGACTTCGCACCGGCCGTCGCCTCCGGCGCCGACGCCGTGCTGGCGGCCTCCGTCTTCCACTTCGGCGACCTACGGATCGCCCAGGTGAAGCAGGCACTACGCGAGGCCGGCCACCCCGTGCGGTGACGCCCTGTTCTGCCGTCCTGCGCTCACGGTCCGCCGAAACGCGAAAGGAAAGTTGCGCAAAATCTGTTGTGCAACTTTTCTTTCGTATCTACGGTGATGGCATGGCACGCGAGGAGACCCGCCCGATCACCGACCTCGGCACCCTGAAGGCCCTGACCCATCCGCTGCGCATGCGGTTGTACCGCCTGCTCTACATCGCCCGGACCGCGACCGCCTCGCAGCTGGCCGACCAGGTCGACGAGGCGGTGTCACTGGTCAGCTACCACCTGCGCAAGCTGGCCGAGCACGGGCTGATCGAGGAGGCCGAGCGGCAGAGCGGTGACGGCCGGGAGCGGTGGTGGCGGCCCTCCTCGCGGGGCGTGAGCATCCGGGACGAGGACTTCCGGGACGCCCCCGAGCGGGCGGCGGCACACCTGGCGGCCAGTCGGCTCCTCCACCACCAGCGCGCCGACATGCACCGGCGCTACCTCGACGAGCGGGCCACCTGGAGCGCCGAATGGAACTCCGCCGCACCGGACAGCGAGTGGCTGGTCAGGCTCACGGCGGCCGAACTGGACGAGCTGCACGAGGAGTTGACGGCGCTGCTGCGCAGGTACGAGGAGAAGGGCCGGGCCGCAGAGGCCGCCGGCGACACCGCCGGGCGCGAGAACGTCGCGCTGCACGTGCACGGATTCCCATTCCGCGTCTGAGAGTTCCGCGTCTGAGAGAGGTCGCCGTTTTGCCCTCCGCCACCGCGCCGTCCGCCGCGCCCGGCGCCGCCGTCGCCCGCCCCGCCCACCGCGACCCCAACGTCCTGCGCTGGCTGAGCGCCTACACCTGCTCCATGCTCGGCGACAACGTCTACTTCCTCGCGCTGTCCTGGGCCGCCGTCCAGGCCGGGACGCCGGCCCAGGCCGGTCTCGTCATGTCGGCCGGCGCCCTGCCGCGAGCCGTGCTGATGCTCGGGGGCGGTGTTGTCGCCGACCGGTTCGGGCCGCGCCGGGTCGTCATCGGCAGCGACGCGGTGCGCTGCGCGGCGGTCCTCGCGGTGGCCGCGCTGCTCCTCCTCGCCAGTCCCGGCCTGTGGTCCCTGGCCCTGCTCGCCCTGGTCTTCGGCGCCGTGGACGCCGTGTTCATGCCCGCCGTGGGCGCCCTCCCGGCCCGGATCACCGGCAGGGACCAGCTGGCCCGGGTGCAGGGGATGCGCGGGCTGTCCAGCCGCTTCGCGAGCGTCGTCGGCGCCCCGCTCGGCGGCCTGGGTGTGGCGCTCGGCGGCGCGGCGGTCGCGTTCGGCCTCGCGGGCGCGCTCATCGCCGCGTCGGTGCCGCTGCTGATCTCGGTACGGTTCCGCGCCCTGCCGGCCGACACCACGATCCCCGGCCCGGACGCCGTACCGCTACCCGGGCCACGTACCTCGGAACCACACCCGGGCGCGCCACATGTGGCTGGGCCACATGTGGCTGGGCCACATGTTTCCGCGCCACATGTGGCCCAGCGACATGTCGCCGAAGGACGTCCCGCCGAGGAGCCTCATGCCGCCGCATATGCCGTGGAGCCACATGCCGTGGAGCCACATGCCGTGGAGGCACATGTCGCCGAGCGGACCGACCGCCCCAGGGCCCGGTCCCGCGCCTGGGGTGATCTGGTGGGCGGGCTGCGCTACATCCGGGGGCACCGGGTGCTGGCCCCGCTGATGGCGGTCATCGCGCTCGGCGACTTCGGGTTCGTCGGCCCGCTCAATGTCGGCCTGACCCTGCTGGCCGACCGGCGCGGCTGGGGCGCCTCCGGTATGGGCTGGGTGCTCGCCGGCTTTGGCGTCGGCGCGGCCGCCGTGTCGCTGCTGCTGGCCGTCCGGGGCCGGCTGCCGCGGGCCGGCCTGGTAGCCGGGTATGCGATCCTTGCGGGCTCCGTCGCGATCGGCGCCCTCGCCTTCGTCCCGTATCTCCTCGCCGCCGTCGGCGTGGCTCTCCTCGTCGGGCTGTTCGCCGGGCTGAGCGGCGCCCTCTGCATCGCCTTGCTGCAGACCGAGGCCGACCCCGCCTACCTGGGCCGGGTCACTGCCGTCGCCGGCCTGGTCAGCCTCGGTCTCGCTCCGCTGAGCATGCCCGTCGCGGCGGCCGCGATCGGTGCCTGGGGTCTTGGCCCGGTGTTCGCCGTCAGCGCCGCGGTGTGCGGGCTCGGCGGCATCGTCGCCCTGTGCGTACCGGGCCTGCGCCACGCCGAACTGCCCCGCTGACGCCCCCGGACGGGCAATGCCCCGCGCGGCTCAGATGCCGGGGCCATGAATGTCCAGGAGGTGTCTTTCCGGCCGAGGCCCGGCGCGGCCCGGATGCCCAGAGGCCCCGGATGCCTATGAAAGTGACGGCTGGCGCGTTTCGGAGGGTTGGCGCCCCGCGCGCGTACCTGCACGGTACGGGGTGCCCATGATGTCCATGCGGTGCCTGTCCGAGGGCGAGGCATGGCACGCGCCCCCGGATGCCCACGCGGGCGACGGCTGGTGCGTCTTGGACGGTTGGCGCCCCGCGAGGCAGATGCCCGGCGCGCGGGACCGCAGCCGGGCCCCGACTGCCCTGCCGAGCACCTTGCCCGCACCGGACGCGCAGGTTGGCGTCCCCGTGGGAGGCGTGCGTGCGCCTCAGATGCCCAGTTGCTTGGATTCCCGCAGCTTGGCGATCGCGTTCTCGTCGCCCGTCAGCTCGACCTCGGCCGCGGCCTGCCGGCCGAACGCGAACAGCAGCAGTTCCGAGGGCTCGCCCGTCGCCGTCACCACGGGCGCGCCCCGGTGGGCGACGGCCGTCTGGCCGTCGGGGCGGCGCAGCACCAGGCCCGTCGGCACGCCCCGGCCCAGCAGCCGGGCGGTGCGCTCCAGCCGGGACCACAGGGCCTCCTGGAAGACGGGGTCCAGCTCGCGCGGCGTCCAGTCCGGCTGGGCGCGCCGGACGTCCTCCGTGTGGACGTAGAACTCGACGGTGTTGGCGGCCTCGTCGATCTGCTTGAGCTGGAAGGGCGAGAAGCGGGGCGGGCCGGTACGGATCAGCTGGAGCAGTTCCTCGTACGGCTTCGCGGAGTACTCGTCCATCACCTTTTGCAGGCGCGGCGCGAGCTGCTTGATCAGCGAGCCCCCGGCGGCGTCCGGGCGGCGCTCGCGCACCACCACGTGCGCGGCGAGGTCGCGGGTCTGCCAGCCCTCGCAGAGGGTCGGTGCCTCGGGGCCGGTGGTTTCCAAGAGGTCGGCGAGCAGAAGCCGTTCACGCTTGGCGAAGGTCGACATACCGTCAGCCTACGACCAGGCTCGCGCTCCGCCCACCCGTCGCCCCGCGCCGCCCCCCTCTCGGCGCCCAACCACTGGACAGCTCCGGGCACTGTCGGTGCCGCGCGGCACAATGGCATCCATGACCAGCACGCCCCAGCCCAGCAGCCTCGACCCGGAGGTCGCCGCGCGCCTCAAGCGCAGCGCCGACGGGCTTCTCCCGGCCATCGCCCAGCAGTACGACACCGGAGAGGTGCTGATGCTGGGCTGGATGGACGACGAGGCGCTGCACCGCACGCTGACCACCGGCCGCTGCACCTACTGGTCCCGCAGCCGCCGCGAGTACTGGGTCAAGGGCGACACGTCCGGGCACGTCCAGTGGGTGAAGTCGGTCTCCCTCGACTGCGACGCCGACACGGTGCTGGTCAAGGTCGACCAGGTGGGTGCAGCCTGCCACACCGGCGCCCGCACCTGCTTCGACGCCGACGTGCTCCTCAAGGACGCCGACCCCGGCGCGCCGGCCGCCACCCAGGACTCCGGCTCCCCGCAGGCGCGGGCGAAGAGCACGGGTCAGTCGCGGGCGAAGAGCCCGGGTCAGTAAGGTCTGCCGCCATGGATCTTGAGACGTTCCGCAAGCTGGCGGGCGACCGCCGGGTCATCCCGGTCACCCGCAAGCTCCTCGCCGACGGCGACACCCCGGTCGCGCTGTACCGCAAGCTGGCCGCCGAGCGCCCCGGCACCTTCCTGCTGGAGTCCGCCGAGAACGGCCGCGCCGCGTTTCAGTGGTCCCGCTACTCCTTCGTGGGCGTCCGGTCGGCCGCCACCCTGACCGAGCGGGACGGCCGGGCCCACTGGCTCGGCACCCCACCCGTCGGCGTCCCACTCGGCGGTGACCCGCTGGCCGCCCTGCGCGCCGCCGTCGAGGCCCTGCACACCCCCCGCGACCTCGCCCACGACCTGGGCCTGCCGCCCTTCACCGGAGGCATGGTCGGCTATCTCGGCTACGACGTCGTCCGCCGCCTGGAGCGCATCGGACCCGGCGAGCGGGACGACCTGAAGCTGCCCGAGCTGACCATGCTGCTCACCAGCGACCTGGCCGTCATGGACCACTGGGAGGGCACGGTCCTGCTGATCGCCAACGCGATCAACCACAACGACCTGGACACCGGCGTCGACGAGGCCCACGCCGACGCCGTGGCCCGCCTGGACGCCATGGAGGCAGACCTCTGCCGCCCGGTCGCCCAGCCGCCCGCGGTGCTGCCACCCTCTGAACTGCCCCCGTACACCGCGCGCTGGGGCGGCCCCGACTTCCAGGAGGCTGTGGCGGACGTCAAGGAGCGCATCCGGGCCGGCGAGGCATTCCAGGTCGTCCCCTCGCAGCGCTTCGAGACGCCGTGCACGGCGAGCGCACTGGACGTGTACCGGGTGCTGAGGGCCACCAACCCGTCCCCGTACATGTATCTGCTCCGGCTGCCCGACGGGGCCGGGGGCGCCTTCGACGTGGTCGGCTCGTCCCCGGAGGCACTCGTCAAGGTCGAGGAGGGGCAGGCCATGGTCCACCCCATCGCCGGCACCCGGCCGCGCGGCGCCACCCCGCAGGAGGACCAGGCGCTCGCCGACGAACTGCTCGCCGACCCCAAGGAGCGCGCCGAGCACCTGATGCTCGTCGACCTCGGGCGCAACGACCTGGGCCGGGTCTGCGAGCCCGGCTCGGTCGAGGTCGTCGACTTCATGTCCATCGAGCGGTACTCGCACGTCATGCACATCGTCTCCACGGTCACCGGCCGGGTCGCCGCCGGCCGTACCGCCTTCGACGTGCTGACGGCGTGCTTCCCGGCGGGCACCCTGTCCGGCGCGCCCAAGCCCCGGGCCATGCAGATCATCGACGCACTCGAACCGTCCCGGCGCGGCCTGTACGGCGGCTGCGTCGGCTACCTGGACTTCGCGGGCGACTCCGACACGGCCATCGCCATCCGTACGGCGCTGCTGCGCGACGGCACCGCCTACGTCCAGGCGGGCGCGGGCATCGTCGCCGACTCCGACCCGGTCGCCGAGGACCAGGAATGCCGCAACAAGGCGGCGGCGGTGCTCCGCGCGGTGCACACCGCGAACCGTCTCGGAAGGGATCGAGTGAACCCCGGGTGACGTAACGCTCGGGGCTCAGGCGATAGTGGAGGACGTGACAGCCGTACCTCACCCCCGTTCCGAAGCCGCGGCACCCGCCCGGGCCGGCCGTCGGAGCCTCGCCGTGGCGCTGCTGTGCGGCGCGCTCGGCGCCGCCGTGGCGCTGCTTGCCACGCGCCAGCGCTGGTCGGAGGGGACCGCCACGGTGGCCGGCGGTGCCTTCCCGCTCACCGCGAAGGGCAGCGACGTGACGGGCGTCCCCGCGGCCCTCGCCATAGTGGGCCTCGCGGCCCTCGTCGCCGTCTTCGCCGTCCGCAAGGGCGGCCGACTGCTGGTCGCCGCGCTGCTCGCGCTCTGCGGCGCCGGTACGGTCGCCGCCGCCCTGGCCGGTGCCTCCGACGGTTCCGCGCTCGACGAGAAGGCCGCCGAGGCATCCGGGGACACCTCCGCCACGGTCGCCGCGCTCAGCCATACGGCCTGGCCCTATGTGGCGGCCGTCGGCGGCGTGCTGCTCCTGCTCGCCGGGCTCCTCGCGCTGCGCTACGGCCGGCTGTGGCCCGCCATGTCCGGCCGCTACGAGCGCGGCACGGCGCGCCCGCGCCGCACCGCCGCGGCCGTCGACCCCGACCGGCCCGAGGACCTGTGGAAGGCCCTGGACCGCGGCGAGGACCCGACGGGGGGTTAGACCGGGTTGGACCTGGGTTGGACCGGGGGCTTGGCTAGCCCGCGATGCCGGTGGACTCACGTGTCCTGCGTGCGAGTCCGCGGTGGATCCGGGACACGGACCGCGGTGGCATCGGCGGTTCCGCGTCCCAGACCCGCCGCACCTTCACGGGCCCTGGCCTTCGGCCGGGTCCGTGGCGGCTTCAGTCCTTGTGGTCGGGGGCTATGCGCTCGACGAGGCGGAGCAGGGCGGACCAGGCGAGGTCGTACGCCTCGTCGTCGCTGAAGTCGGAGTCCTTGTCCTGCCCCGTCAACTGGCGGGCGGTGAGTTCGCAGACGTCATGCTGGGGGATGCTGAGCCTCGCGCCCCCGGCCATGGCCGTGGTCTGGATCTCGCACGCCTTGTCCAGGTAGTACATCCGCAGAAATGCCTGGCCGGGGGTTTCGCCGACGGTCAGCAGACCGTGGTTGCGGAGGATCATCGCGGGGTGGTCGGCGAGGTCGGCGACGAGGCGGCGCTGTTCGGCGAGGTTGAGGGCGACGCCCTCGTAGTCGTGGTAGCCGACCCGGCCGTAGAACTCCATGGAGATCTGGTTGAGCGGGAGCAGACCGTCCTCCTGGGCGGCGACGGCGCAGCCGGCCTTGGTGTGGGTGTGCAGAACGCACTGGGCGTCGGGGCGGGAGGCATGGATGGCGCTGTGGATGACGAAGCCGGCGGGGTTGACCGGGTGGGGGGTGTCCTCGACGGGGTGACCGGCCAGGTCCACCTTGACGAGGTTGGACGCGGTGATCTCCTCGAAGAGCAGACCGTAGGGGTTGATCAGGAAGTGGTGCTCGGGGCCGGGGATGCGGGCGGAGATATGCGTGAAGATCAGGTCGGTCATCCGGAAGTGGGCCACCAGGCGGTAGACGGCGGCGAGTTCGCGGCGCAGCCGCGCCTCCTCGGCGGAGATGGCCGACGGGGTGTGCTCGGTGAGGTGGGCCGACGTGGTCACGGGATGAGCCTCCGGTGGTGTGTGGTGTGAGGACGTGTGTGGGTGTGGGTGTGGGCGTGGGTGTGAGGACGTAGGGGGCCGTGGATGCGTTGAACGGTGATCAGGGGCGCCATTCCGCTGGTCATCGCGGGCGTCGGTCGGTGGGGCAAGCGACGGCCATGACGAGATGGCCGACGGTCATCAGGTCCTCCGATTCCTGCGGTCCGGGCGCCGGGAGGCGCGGGCCGCCGAGTGGGTGCCGCTCGGGGGGCGGGGAGCGAGCGCGGCTTCGCGTCGCGTAGGGGAAAGGGCGTGCGGCGCCGTCCGGGAACGTGGGGAGGGGAGGCGGTGCCGCCAGGGCCGGAGCCCCTGCTGGTGGGTGACGTTATCCACGGGGCACACTGAGCTGAAGCGCCGGATTCATCCAATCTGGAGCCATCCATTGGATGAATCCGATAACCGGCACGGCGCCGCCGTTCGCTGTACGGAAGGACCTCTTTCTCCGTGACCTTCTCCGTGGCCGAGACCGATCCGGCCGCCGATGAGACGGCGGTTCCGCTCAGTGTGCTGCTCGCCGATCCCGCGCTGGCCCTGACACAGGTGGCGGGCCCCGCCGAGGACCGGCTCATCGGCACGGTCGGTACCACCGAGCTTGAGGACCCCACGCCCTACCTGGTCGGCGGCGAACTCCTCCTCACTTCCGGAGTGCGGCTGCCGCCCGACGCGGAGGGCATCGACACCTTCGTGGCACGCGTGGTCGCCGCCGGAATCGCCGCCCTCGGCTTCGGCATCGCCCCGCTGCACCAGGAGGTGCCGGCCGGACTCGTCGCCGCCTGTGACCGCCATGAGCTGCCGCTGCTGCGGCTGCCGCCCCGGACCCCGTTCGTCGCCGTCGGCCGGGCGACGTACGCCGCGATCGCCGAGGCCCGCAACCGCGATCTGAAGCGGATCTCCCAGGCGCAGTCGGCCCTCGCCTCGGCCGCCGCCCGACCGGATGCGCTCCAGGCCGTGCTCACCCAGCTCAGCGTCCACACGGGCGCCTGGGCGGTGCTCCTCGACGGCCAGGGCAACGAACTGTTCCGGGCGGGCAGGCGTCCCCCGGAGGCCGTCCGCGACCTCCTGCGCGACCTCGCCGTCCGTACCGCGGTCCGTCCCGCCACGGGCGGATCGCCGCCTCCCGCGGCCGCGGCCGACCACCACGACGGCGTTCACCTGACCGTGCACACGCTCTCCGGAGCGGACGGCACCACCCCCCTGGCCCTCGGCCAGGCCGCGACGACCACCCCGACCCCGGTCCACCGCCAGGTGACCGGCACGGCCATCGTCCTGTTGTCCCTGCTCACCAGCCCCCGGCACGCGCTGACCACCGACAGCCACGGCGTCGGAGCGCTCGTCCGGCTCATGCTCGGCGCCGCTCCGGCCGAGGTCGCGCCCGCCCTCGTACCCGCCGAGAGGCCGACGGACGACCACTGGATCGTCGTGCACGGACGGCACACCGCGCGGCGGCCCGAGGACCCTGGGCGGCGGTCCCCGCGAGCGCCGCGGTCCGGCGGGGATCCCGCGCGGCTCGCCGCTCTCGGCACGGCCCTCGGCACCCCCTATCTGCACATCGACGGGACCAGCCTGAGAGCGCTCGTCCCCAGCGCGCCCGGGGCCCGTCCGGCCGCCCCCGCGCAGGCCGCCGCCCTCGGATGGACCCTGGGCTTCAGCGCGCCCTCGCCCGCGGCCGGCCTGCCCCGTGCCGACGCCCAGGCCGAACACGCGCTGCGGCGCGCGATCGCCGCCGAGGTGCCGGCCGTCGTCCACGAGGCCGCGCCGCCGACCGTCCACGGCCTGGTGGCCCCCGCGGACGCCGAGGAGTTCGCCCGCACCCGTTTCGCCGCGCTCGACCGGGCCGGGCCGCCGGGCGCCCCCGTCCTGCTCGCCACCCTGCGCACCTGGCTGGCCTTCCACGGCAGCTGGGACCGTACGGCCGCCGAGCTCCAGGTCCACCGCAACACCGTGCGCCATCGCGTGGCACGGGTCGCCGAACTCCTCGATGCCGACCTCCAGGACCCGGCCGTACGCATGGAACTCTGGTTCGCCCTGGACTGGCTGCCCGCCGAAGAGGGCCACTAGCCAGGTGCAGTGATCACGAGCGCCGTCGGTACGGGCGGGCCCGTCGGCGCCGTCCGCGCCGCGACCCCGTCGGACCCGATGTGGCGAACCAGACGCCCGCCGGGACCCACCCCTGCTCACGCCGGGTCCACCCGTACGGGACAATGGGCGGTGATGAGCGTCCGGCTCACACACGCACACGGCAACGAGGAGCAAGCAATGGCGGGCAGCAGCCACGGTC
The DNA here is from genome assembly GCF_053601275.1 of Streptomyces sp. NPDC004752. Lineage (NCBI taxonomy): Bacteria > Bacillati > Actinomycetota > Actinomycetes > Kitasatosporales > Streptomycetaceae > Streptomyces > Streptomyces sp. NPDC004752. The sequence continues at coordinate 61,634 of NZ_JBSGBN010000021.1, forward strand.
ACACCCCGGCCGCCTGGACCGGTGTCATCATCGCCTTCATCGGGTTCTGCGTCGCGGGCGCCTTCATGGTGATGGCACAGCCGATCGGCTTCTGGGCCGGCATGGCGATCGTGGTGCTCGGCGGTGTCGTCGGCGCCGTCATGCGCTCCATGGGCCTCGGCCAGCCGAAGGACATCCACCGGGTCCCTCAGCCCCAGACCCGGGCCGCGGTGACGCCCGAGCCCGCCGCCGTCGAGAGCTGACCCGGCGGAACCGGCCCGGCAGGAGCTGATCCGCCGGACGACCGCCTCGTCACCACCTCATGAGGCTCGTCACCACCTCGTGAGAGGGGCGCCACGGCACCGCACGGGCCGCCGCGGCGCCCCTCACGCGCGTCCGCGGCCGCAGGGGGGACAATGCGAGACGTGAACGCCGACAGTGAGCACCTGGTGCCGCGCCCGGCCCGCGCGGCCGTCCTCGGCCGGCTGGCGGTCCCCGCGGGCCTCTTCGCGGCCGTTGCCGGAGCCTTCGCGTATGTCGGGACGGTGGACCCCAACGAGCCCGGCCACTACCCGGTGTGCCCGCTGTACGGCTACACGGGCCTGTACTGCCCCGGCTGCGGCGGACTGCGCAGCGCGCACGCCTTCATCCACGGGGACCTCACGGCCGCGCTCCAGGCCAACGCCCCGGCCGTGGCCGCCTATCTGGTCTTCGCCGTCCTGTGGACCGTCTGGGTGGTCCGCGCGGTGCGCGGACGGCCGATGCGGCTGTCCCTGGGGCCGGTGCACCTGTGGAGCCTGGGGGCCCTGCTGCTGGTCTTCACCATTGTCCGGAACCTGCCGTTCGGTGGCTGGCTGCATCCTTGATCGACTGGGCGAAGTCCAGGTAGTGGGACCGGTGACAACCGGATGCGGGGCCTTCGCCGTCCTGCGGATACCATCGCAGTGACCACGGGCTTTCGACCCGCAGGAACAGCCGTCTGGAAGGGGACCGCTCGCGTGAGTGTGCTCGACGAGATCATCGACGGAGTCCGTGCCGACCTGGCGGATCGGCAGGCGCGCGTCAGCCTCGACGAGCTCAAGGAGCGCGCGGCCAAGGCGCCCGCCGCCAAGGACGGGGCGGCCGCCCTGCGCGGCGACGGCGTCAAGGTCATCTGCGAGGTCAAGCGCTCCAGCCCGTCCAAGGGCGCGCTGGCCGCGATCGCCGACCCGGCCGGGCTCGCCGCCGACTACGAGGCGGGCGGCGCGGCCGTCATCTCGGTCCTGACCGAACAGCGCCGCTTCGGCGGCTCGCTCGCCGACCTGGAGGCGGTCCGGGCCCGCGTGGACATCCCGGTGCTGCGCAAGGACTTCATCGTCAGCTCGTACCAGCTGTGGGAGGCCCGGGCGTACGGCGCCGACCTCGCGCTGCTGATCGTCGCCGCCCTCGACCAGCCGGCCCTGGAGTCGCTGATCGAACGCGCCGTCTCCATCGGCCTCACCCCGCTCGTCGAGGTGCACGACGAGGACGAGGTGGACCGCGCGGTGGACGCGGGCGCCAAGGTGATCGGCGTCAACGCGCGCAACCTGAAGACCCTGGAGGTCGACCGGGGCACGTTCGAGAGGGTCGCCCCGGAGATCCCGGACGGCGTGATCAAGATCGCCGAGTCCGGCGTCCGCGGCCCGCACGACCTGATCGCCTACGCCAACGCGGGCGCCGACGCGGTCCTGGTCGGCGAGTCCCTGGTGACCGGGCGCGACCCCAAGGCGGCCGTCGCCGACCTGGTGGCGGCGGGCGAGCACCCCGCACTGCGGCACGGCCGGAGCTGACCTCCCGATAGGGTGGGCACCGATGATGACAGCGACGACCCCCGTGACGACCACGGACCGGTACGCCCGCCTGGCGCGCGGCTGCCGTCCCCGTGGCTGCCGCGCGCCCGCCCGCAGGGTGCACGGCCGCCGGGTGCGCTACGTCATCGGTGACGAGCCCGGGCAGGTGAACGGCCGTCGATGGCAGCGCCCCGACAGGGGCGCGGGAAACCACGCGACCGGCCAGAACGGTCGCGCGGCCCACTGACGGAGCCCGCCCCCCACGGCAATGAGTGCCTTTCCACAAGCTCACCGTGAGGTTTACGCATGCCCAGCGAGTTCTTCATCCCCGACCCGGAGGGTCGGATCCCCAGCGCCGAGGGCTACTTCGGCGCGTTCGGCGGCAAGTTCATCCCGGAGGCGCTCGTCGCCGCCGTGGACGAGGTCGCCGTCGAGTACGACAAGGCCAAGCACGACCCGGAGTTCGCCCGCGAACTCGACGACCTCCTGGCCAACTACACCGGCCGCCCGAGCGCGCTCACCGAGGTGCCGCGGTTCGCCGAGCACGCCGGCGGCGCCCGGGTGTTCCTCAAGCGCGAGGACCTCAACCACACCGGCTCCCACAAGATCAACAATGTGCTGGGCCAGACCCTGCTCACCAAGCGGATGGGCAAGACCCGTGTGATCGCCGAGACGGGCGCGGGCCAGCACGGCGTCGCGACCGCCACCGCGTGCGCGATGTTCGGCCTCGACTGCACCGTCTACATGGGTGAGATCGACACCAGGCGCCAGGCCCTGAACGTGGCCCGGATGCGCATGCTGGGCGCCGAGGTCATCGCCGTGAAATCCGGCAGCCGCACCCTGAAGGACGCCATCAACGAGGCATTCCGGGACTGGGTCGCCAACGTCGAGCACACCCACTACCTGTTCGGGACCGTGGCCGGCCCCCACCCGTTCCCCGCCATGGTGCGCGACTTCCACCGGGTGATCGGTGTGGAGGCCCGCCGCCAGCTCCTGGAGCGGGCGGGCCGGCTCCCCGACGCCGCCGTCGCCTGCGTCGGCGGCGGCTCCAACGCCATCGGCCTCTTCCACGCCTTCATCCCGGACGCCTCCGTCCGGCTCGTCGGCTGCGAGCCCGCCGGGCACGGCATCGCCAGCGGCGAGCACGCTGCCACCCTCACCGCGGGCGTGCCCGGCATCCTGCACGGCTCCCGCTCCTTCGTGCTCCAGGACGACGAGGGCCAGATCACCGAGCCGTACTCGATCTCGGCCGGCCTGGACTACCCCGGCATCGGCCCCGAGCACTCCTACCTCAAGGAGTCGGGCCGCGGCGAGTACCGCGCGATCACCGACGACGAGGCCATGCAGGCGCTGCGCCTGCTGTCACGCACCGAGGGCATCATCCCGGCGATCGAGAGCGCCCACGCGCTCGCCGGCGCCCTGGAGATCGGCGGGGAGCTGGGCAAGGACGGGCTGATCGTGGTCAACCTGTCCGGCCGCGGCGACAAGGACATGGACACGGCCGCCCGCTACTTCGGCCTGTACGACACCGACGCGGACGCCGAGGTCGCCGCGGATGCGGCCGGCGCGCACGCCGAGATCGAGGGGGACGCCAAGTGAGCGGGAACATCCAGCTGCTGACCGACACGCTCGCCGCCGTGAAGGCGGAGGGCCGGTCTGCCCTGATCGCCTACCTCCCGGCCGGGTTCCCGACCGTGGACGGCGGCATCGAGGCGGTCAAGGCCGTCTTCGACGGTGGCGCCGACGTCGTCGAGGTCGGGCTGCCGCACAGCGATCCGGTCCTGGACGGCCCGGTCATCCAGACCGCCGACGACATCGCGCTGCGCGGCGGCGTGCGGATCGCCGACGTCATGCGCACCGTCCGGGAGGCCCACGAGGCGACCGGGAAGCCCGTCCTCGTCATGACCTACTGGAACCCCATCGACCGCTACGGCGTGGAGCGCTTCACCGCCGAGCTGGCGGCGGCGGGCGGCGCGGGCTGTATCCTGCCCGACCTGCCGGTCCAGGAGTCGGCGCTGTGGCGCGAGCACGCCGCGAAGCACCGCCTCGCCACGGTCTTCGTGGTCGCCCCCAGCAGCGAGGACGCCCGGCTTGCGGAGATCACCGCGGCCGGTAGCGGCTTCGTCTACGCCGCCTCGCTGATGGGCGTCACAGGCACGCGCGAGTCCGTCGGCGCGCAGGCCCAGGGCCTGGTGGAGCGCACCCGCGCCACCGGCACCGACCTGCCCGTCTGCGTCGGCCTCGGCGTCTCCGACAGCGCCCAGGCCGCGCAGGTCGCCGGCTTCGCCGACGGGGTGATCGTCGGCTCGGCCTTCGTCAAGCGCATGCTGGACGCACCGGACCACCCCGCCGGCCTCGCGGCGGTCCGCGAACTGGCCGGTGACCTGGCAAGGGGCGTACGCGGGCAGGCATGACGACAGCGCCCCGAAGGCCGAAGGGGGCGCGGGGGGGACTGCGGGATCGGCCCCGGCGGTGTCGCGGTCGAACGGCGCGGCGTGGCAGCGCCCCAAAGGGGCGCGGGGAACTGCGCGACCAGCCACGACGGTGCCGCGGTCGAACGACGGCAGACGAACGACGGCGCGGTACCGCCCTACCCGCGGAGCGTTCGTCACTCGAACGGGTGGACCTGGGATCGGGGAGGCGCGCTGCGCCTCCCCGGTTCGTTCTGGGGGTGTGAGCGAGAAGAATCGTGACGGAAAGCGCACCGCCCGTGAGCGGCTGGCGGTCGAGCGAGAGAAGCAGAAGGCCGCGGACAAGCGGCGGCGCGCGCTGATCGTGGGCGCGAGCGTGGTCTGCGTGCTCGGGCTCGCCGCGGTGATCGGCGTGGTCGCCGCGAACGCGGGCAAGGAGAAGGGCAGCGCGAGCTCGGGCCCGGTCGTGGCACCCTCCGGCGCGCAGGGCAAGGACGGCCTCGCCATCCCGGTCGGCAAGGACGGCGCCAAGTCCACGCTCACGGTGTGGGAGGACTTCCGCTGCCCGGCCTGCCAGATCTTCGAGACGACATACCGCCCCACGCTCCACGAACTGACCGACGCCGGCCGGCTCAGAATCGAGTACCACCTGGTCACGCTCATCGACGGCAACCTCGGCGGCAGCGGCTCCCGGCGCGCGGCCAACGCGGCCGCCTGCGCCCAGGACGCCGGCAAGTTCCGCGAATACCACGACGTGCTGTACGAGAACCAGCCCAAGGAGACGGACGACGCCTTCTCCAGCGATGCCAAGCTGATCGAGCTGGCGGGCAAGGTGAACGGCCTCGACACGCCGGAGTTCCAAAAGTGCGTCAAAGACGGCACGCACAACAGCTGGGTGGCGAAGTCCAACAAGGCATTCCAGGCCGGCGGCTTCTCCGGCACGCCGACCGTCCTGCTGAACGGCAAGAACATCTACCAGGACCAGACCATGACCCCGGACAAGCTCAAGCAGATGGTGGAGGCGGCGGACAAGGGGTAAGCGATTCTCACGCCCCCGTTATGGACCCGTAGCCGGGCCGACTGCCGTGTGCCCGGCCCGGCACGGTAGCGTCGACCCTGCCATGGAACTTGCCTACATTCCCAGCCCGTCGCGCGGGGTGCTGTACCTCGGCCCGATTCCGCTGCGCGGCTACGCGTTCTGCATCATCATCGGCGTGTTCGTTGCCGTCTGGCTCGGCAACAAGCGCTGGATCGCCCGCGGCGGCCGCTCCGGCACGGTGGCCGACATCGCCGTCTGGGCCGTGCCGTTCGGCCTCGTCGGCGGTCGGCTCTACCACGTGATCACGGACTACGAGCTGTACTTCAGCGAGGGCCGTGACTGGGTGAACGCCTTCAAGGTGTGGGAGGGCGGGCTCGGCATTTGGGGCGCGATCGCGCTCGGCGCGCTGGGCGCGTGGATCGGCGCCCGGCGCCGAGGCATCCCGATGCCCGCGTACGCCGACGCAGTCGCCCCCGGCATCGCCCTGGCGCAGGCGATCGGCCGCTGGGGCAACTGGTTCAACCAGGAGCTGTACGGGCGCGAGACGGGTCTCCCTTGGGCGGTGCACATCACCTCCTCCTCGGGCGGCCGGGTGCCGGGCTACTACCACCCGACGTTCCTGTATGAGTCCCTTTGGTGCATCGGTGTCGCCGCCCTGGTCATCTGGGCCGACCGACGCTTCAAGCTGGGCCATGGCCGGGTGTTCGCCCTGTATGTCGCCGCGTACTGTGTGGGCCGCGCCTGGATCGAGTACATGCGCGTCGACGATGCCCACCACATCCTGGGCCTGCGCCTCAACGACTGGACCGCGCTGCTCGTCTTCGCGCTGGCGGTGGTGTACCTCGTCGTGTCGGCGAAGAAGCGGCCCGGCCGGGAGGCCGTGGTGGAACCGGCCGCCGCGGCGGACGCCGAGGGCTCGGTCCCCGACACGAAGACCGGGTCCGGTACCGCGTCGGACGACGAGACGCAGGACAAGGCGGAGGACAAGGCACAGGACGCGGCGGGTGGCCGGGCGCCGGATCCGACGGGGGACGGGGCGGAGGCCGAGGCCGGCGAGCGGGTTGAGGCGGAGGCCGAGGCCACCGGGATCCCCGAGGGCCGGGCCGCGAGCGCCGAGAATGCCGGCGTCTCGGAGACGAAGGACGAGGCGGGATCAGCCACGAAGAAGAGCTGACCCAGGACCGTACGACGAGGAGGGCGCCCCGGATCGCGGGGGCGCCCTCCTTGTGTCTCACGGCCTGCGGGCCACCAAAGACAGCGTCCGCCGGGCCGCCGCCACCACGGCCGCGTCGATGAACCGGCCGTCCGGCAGCGCCTGGGCGCCGCGCTCCGTCGCCGCCGCCTTCACGATCGTCTCGGCCTGATCCAGCTCCGCCTGGGTGGGCAGATAGGCACGCTCGATGATCGGCAGCTGACGCGGGTGGATGGCGGCCCGGCCGAGGAAGCCGAGGGAGCGGCCGTGGGCGCAGGAAGCGGCGAGGCCCTCCAGGTCGCGGATGTCGGGGTGAACCGACTGGGGCGGCGGCGCGAGCCCGGCCGCCCGTGCGGCGACAACGACCCGGGAGCGGCACCAGTCGAGGCCCGCGTCGTCGCGTACGCCCAGGTCGGCCCGGAGGTCCGCCTCGCCCAGGGAGATGCCCCGCAGCGCCGGGTGGGCGGCGGCGATGGCGTATGCGTGCTCGATGCCCTGGGCGGTTTCGAGCAGGGCGTACAGCCGATGACCGGTGGCGTCCGCGGCGCGCACCACCTCCTCGGCACAGGTCACCTTCGGCAGCCGTACCCCGGACACGCCCGGCAGTTGGGCCATCGCCCGCAGATCGGCCGCCGCCCACGACCCCTCCGTGCCGTTCACCCGGACGTGGACCCGCACCGGCTGCGGCTCGGACAGGAGGTCCACGGTCGCCGCACGGGCGTACTCCTTGCGGTCCGGGGCGACCGCGTCCTCCAGGTCGATGACCACCACATCCGCGCCGCAGGCCAGCGCCTTGGCCACCACGTGCGGGCGGTCGCCAGGGACATACAGCCAGGTGAGCGGGAACGGGATCACAGGGCGCCCTCCTCGCGCAGGGCGTGCAACTCCGCCGGGGTCAGGCCCAGCTCGGTCAGGACGGCCTCCGTGTCCGCGCCGTGCGGGCGGCCCGCCCAGCGGATCCCGCCGGGGGTGGCGGAGAGCCGGAAGAGGACGTTCTGCATGCGCAGCGGGCCCAGTTCGGGGTCGTCGACGGTGGCGATGGTGCCCAGGGCGGCGTACTGGGGGTCGGACATCACGTCCCGCACGTCCTGGACCGGCGCCACCGCGGCCTCCGCCTTCTCGAAGGCGGACACCACCTCGTCGCGGGTGCGGGCGGCGATCCAGCGGCCGACCGCCGCGTCGAGGACGTCGGCGTGCGCCGCCCGTCCGGCGCCGGTCGCGAACCACGGCTCGTCGATCAGGTCCGGGCAGCCCACCAGGTCCATGACGCGTTCGGCGACCGACTGGGCGGAGGTGGAGACGGCGACCCAACTGCCGTCGGCCGTGCGGTAGGTGTTGCGCGGGGCGTTGTTCTGCGAGCGGTTGCCGGTGCGTGGCTGGACGTGGCCCAACTGGTCGTACCAGATCGGCTGCGGACCGAGGACGGTCAGGATCGGCTCGATGATGGCCATGTCGACGACCTGGCCCGCGCCGGTGTGTTCCCGGGCGGCCAGCGCCGTCATCACCGCGTACGCCGTGGCCAGGGCGGCGATGGAGTCCGCGAGGCCGAAGGGCGGGAGCGTCGGGGGTGCGTCCGGCTCGCCGGTGATCGCGGCGAAGCCGCTCATCGCCTCGGCGAGGGTGCCGAAGCCGGGGCGGCGCGCGTACGGCCCGAACTGGCCGAAGGCGGTGACCCGGGTGAGGACGAGGCGCGGGTTGACGGCGGACAGCTCGTCCCAGCCCAGGTCCCACTTCTCCAGCGTGCCGGGCCGGAAGTTCTCGATCACCACGTCGGCGGTGGCGGCCAGCCGCAGCAGGGTGGCGCGACCGCCGGGCCTGGACAGGTCCAGGGTGAGGGTGCGCTTGTTGCGGCCGAGCAGCTTCCACCACAGACCGACGCCGTCCTTGGCGGGACCGTGACCGCGGGACGGGTCGGGCTTCGCCGGGTGCTCGACCTTGATGACCTCGGCGCCGAAGTCACCGAGCAGGGTGGCGGCGAGAGGGCCGGCGAAGAGGGTGGCGAGATCGAGGACGCGCAGACCGTGCAGGGGTCGGGGGGCGCTCATCCGGCGTACTGGGCCCCGTGCGGGCCGGGGCCGGTGGTGGTGCTGTCGGGTGCGCTGGCGGTCATGGGCGGGTCGCCTCCAGGTGGGTGAGGTGGGCGAGGGTGTCGAAGCCGGTGCCGTCGAAACCGGTGACGGAGGTGGCGAGGCGGTTCTTGAGGGGGGCCGTCCAGCGGTCGGGCAGGGCGGCGGGGGAGCCGACGAGGAGGCCGGCGATGCTGCCCGCGGTGGCGCCGTTGGAGTCGGTGTCCCAGCCGCCCGACACGGCGCGGCAGATGGAGCCGGTGAAGTCGCCGTCCGCGTGGGTGAGGGCGGCGGCGATCAGGGCGGTGTTGGGGATGGCGTGGACCCAGTGGTAGGCGGCGGAGTAGCGGGCGTGCAGCGCGTCCACGACGTGGTCGAAGTCCGGGTGCGCGGCGGCCAGCCCGACGGCGTGGTCGAGGGCCTCGGCCAGCCGGGATGCGGGCGGCACCACCGTGCGGCCGACGCGCAGGCAGGCGTGCACGTCGAGGGCTCCGGTGGCCGCGGCGGCGATGGTGGCCGCGGTGAACATCGCCGCGTAGACGCCGTTGGCGGTGTGGCTGAGCACGGCGTCGCGGTGGGCCTGTTCCGCGGCGGCGGCCGGGTCGCCCGGGTTGGTCCAGCCGTGCACATCGGCGCGGATGAGGGCGCCGATCCACTCGCGGAAGGGGTTGCGGTGGCGGGCCGTGTACGGGGGTTCGAGGCCGGCGAGGAGGTTGCGGTAGGCGATGCGTTCGGCGGTGAAGGCGCGGCCGACGGGGAGTTCGTCGAGCCAGAGCCGGGCCAGGTCGACGGTGCCGAACGCCCTGCCGTGCCGGCGGAGCAACAGGAGGTTCAGCAGCGGGTAGTTGAGGTCGTCGTCCTCCGGCATGCCGTCGATGTTCTCGGCGAGTGAGGTGGCGGCCGAGCGGCGGTTCCAGGGGTGTGCCGCCCTGAGATCCTCGGGGACCCCGCGGGCCGTGAAGTACGCGGCGAGGGGCCAGTTGCCGGTGGACCGGGCGAGCCGGCGGATGCCTTCGAGGGGGAGCTTCTCGACCGGCTTGCCCAGCAGACAGCCGACGGCCCGTCCCAGCCAGGCCGCTTCGAGTCGCAGCGGGGTGAGGGCCGTGCGGTGGGCGCCGCCCCGGAACCCCTCCTGGTCCGGACGCCGCGAGGCCCCGGGGCCCGAGGATTCGCGGTCCGGGTACCCGTGATCCGGGTACCTGTGATCTGACGTGCGGTGACCGGCCGGTCCGTCGGCCGTCGGTCCGTGACTCGCCGGTCCACTGCCTGTCGGTGCACTGTGTGTTGGACCGCTGTGTGTTGGTCCACCACGTGTGGGTGCATGGTGTGTCGGATCACCGTGTGTGGGGGCATTGTGTGTCGATCCACCGTGTGAGGGTCCACCACGTGTCGGACCACCACCTGTCGGCTCACTGCCCGTCGTGCCGTGGGCCGCTGCCCCGTGGCCCGCTGCCCCATGGCTCGGCGCTCCGTGGCCCGGCGCCCCGTGATGCGGCGGCGCGCGGTCCGGCGCCCGGCGACTCTTCGCTCCGCCGCCCGGTGGGAGCGGTTCGGTCGGCCAGTCGGGGCACAGGGCCTTGATCCTCGTCAGCTCGGTCGGCTCCCGCTCGGCCAACGTGCCGGGCAGGTCGGCCAGTTCGTCCAGCAGGTCCTCCGCGAGCAACCGGAGATACCGCGACGCGGGCTGCGGGGAGGCACCGGCCCGCACCGGTGCGGCACCACCGCCCGCCGCCGTCCACCGGGCCTCGATCGCCGCCGGCTCGCGTCCGTCCTGCCGCGCCTGGCGAAGCTCGTGGGCCACCAGGTCCTCCGGCTGGACCCAGGTCAGTCGGAGCATTCCGGACCCCCGAGTGCGGTGAACGCCCGCTCGTGGGCCCGGCGGCGCCCGACGTCCCGCGTGAAGACCTCCCGGGCGACCTCGGTGAGCGTCCGGGCCGGCGCCCACAGGTCCAGTCGGCTCGCCTCCGCCACGGTCTTCGACCAGTCCTCTGGGACCTGCGAGCCCAGGGCGCCGGCCAGCGCGCCCGCCATCGTGGCGATCGAGTCGTAGTCGCGGCCGTAGTTGACCGAGCCCAGGACCGCCTTCCGGTAGTCGCCGTCGGCCACCAGCAACATGCCGAGCGCGACCGGGAGTTCCTCGATCGAGTGCAGCCGGGACGGGCGGCGGGCGCCGAGGGACGGGGCGCGGTAGTCGGGGCCGACCGTGTCGTAGGGGGCCACCGCCTGCCGCAACGGGACCAGGGCCGACTCGATGTCGCGGTACCGGCCGGCCACCGCGCAGATCTCCTCGATCGCCGCCCGGGTGCCGTCCTTCGCCAGTGACAGGCAGGCGGCCACCACCGACTGAGGGCTCGCGCCGGGTGCCGCGGCCGCCGCCACCGCCGCGGCGAAGACCCCGGCCGCCTCACGGCCGTACGACGACTGGTGCGCGCCCGCGATGTCCAGCGCCTCGGCGTACGCGCCCGCCGGGTTGGCCGCGTTGACCAGGCCGACCGGGGTCATGTACATCGCCGCCCCGCAGTTGACGATGTTGCCCGTGCCCGCCTCCCGGGGGTCCACATGGCCGTACGCCAGCCGGGCCACCAGCCATTTCTCGGCCAGGAAGATCCGGTGCAGGGGCAGGGCCTCCGCCTCCAGTTCGGGGATCCAGCGGGGGTTCGTCATCAGGTCAGGCACCAGGTGGTCGGCGAGGGCGTAGGCGTCCAGATGGTCCCGGACCCGCGCGTACACCCGGACCAGCGCATGGGTCATCAACGTGTCGTCGGTGATGTGCCCGTCGCCCTTGTGGTATGGGGCGATGGGGCGGGCGGTGCGCCAGGCGTCGCCGTGCCAGGGGCCGACGATGCCGTGCACACGGCCACCATGGCGTTCGAGGATCTGGGCGGGCGAGTAGCCCTCGACGGGGCCGCCGAGGGCGTCTCCGACCGCGGCGCCGACGAGTGCCCCGGTGATCCGCTCAGACAGACCGGGACCGCCGCTTTCATCTGCTGTGGGTGTCATGTCCCGAATCATCCCCCTGGGGTGGCCGGTTGTGCGGCTTCCAGGAGTTCGGCGAGTTCGACCAGGTCGGTGCCGGTGAGGCGGGGGAGCGCACAGCCGGAGAGGGTGCGGCAGGCGTCCCGCCACGCGGGTGGGACCGCGGCGCCGCCGCCGAGCGCCCCGGTCAGCGCCCCGGCCAGTGCGGGGGCCGAGTCGGCGACCCGGGACAGGCAGGCGGCGGCGGGCACGGCCTCGGCGATCCGGCCGCGCGCCGCGGTGGCCAGGGCGAGGGCGACCGGCACGGTCTCGGCGGCGGCGATGCCGTAGCTGTAGACGTGGTCGACGATCTGGTGCTCCAGGAGCGGGATCAGGGCGAAGGCGGTCCCGGTGTCCTGGGCGAGGGCCAGTGCGTGGCGGGCGTTGCGGCCGATCTCCGTGGCCGCGGGCAACTCGCCGAGGGCCGCCGTCACACAGGCGTCCACGTCCGCGCCCGAGAGAGCCAGCGCGAGGGCCGCCGCCATCGCCCGGGCCCCGTGCACCCCGTCGCCGTCCTGGGTGTAACGGGCGTCGAACTCGGCCAGTTCGGCGGCGCGTCGGGGGTCGCCGCGGTGCGCGACGGCGAGCACGCAGGCGCGTACGCAGGCCGCGTCGTCGAAGTAGTGCGGGTTGTCGTGGCCGGTGGCGGGCGGACGCAGTCCGGTGGCCAGGTTGCCGAGGCCGGCCCGGACCGAGATCCGGGCGCGCAGTGGCAGCACCGCGGACTCGACCTCGGGGGCGCGCTCGGCCGCGGCGGCGACCTCGGAGGCGACGGCGCTCCAGGTGAGGTCGATGGCGGTCCGGGTGCGGCGGTCCCGGCTCAGGTCCCCGAGCGCGCTGTCGTCGCCGGCGCGCAGCACCGCCTCGGCCGCGAACACCGCCCACTCGGCGTCGTCGGAGGGGCCGAGGCGCAGCGGCTCCGGGGGCTGGTTGAGCGCGATCGGCACGGGCAGCGTGGTCGTCGCGTTCTGCTCCGCGAAGGTGTCCAGCTCGCGGGTGAGGCGTCGTGTCCACTCGGGCATTCGGGCGGCCCGGTGTCGTGCCGCGGGCCATCCGGCGGCGTCGCCTGCGGCCAGTCCCAGGAGCAGTCCCTCGATCCGGCGGCTCACGGCAGTACCTCCTCCTGTTCGACCGGTGTGCACGCCGCGGGTACATAGGCCGCGGTGTCGGCGGGCGGCACGGTCGCCGTCCTGGCCGCCGCGTGGGCCTCGTCCCGTACGGCGTCCGGGACGAGCACGTGCGTGGCCCGCGCCACGAGGTCGTGCGGCGCACCGGACGGGAGGTGCGGCACGGGCGGTTCCGCGTCCCGCGGTTCGGGTGTCTCCTGGTCCGGAAGTTTCCGTGTCGCCTCGATCAGGAGGTCCGCCACGTCGAGCACATGGCGGCCCGCCATGGAGGGCAGACAGGTGCCGCGGGCCGGACCGATCGCCGCCGCCCAGTCGGGCGGGATGGCGCAGACGCCCTCGGTCGCACCGGCCAGCGCGCCCGCCACGGCGGCCGTGGTGTCGGCGTCCCGGCCCATGTTGACCGCCGTCAGGACGGCCCGCCTGAAGTCGCCGTCGGCGGACGCGTACGCGCCGAAGGCGAGCGCCACCGCCTCGGGGGCGAGGTCGGTCCAGGGGTAGCCGCCGACGACGACCGCGGAGCGGACCGCGCGTTCGCCGCGGTGGGCGACGGCGACCGCCCGGCGCAGCGAACGGGCCGTCCACGAGTCGTCGGGGACGACGGCCAGGGCGGCGGCGACCACCGCGCTGACCGGCGCCCCCGCCATCGCCGCCGCCACCCCGGCGGCCACCGCCTGTCCGCCGTAGAGGCCCTCGCCGTCGTGGCTGACCGAGCCGTCGATCGCGACCAGCCGGGCCGCCTCGGCTGGGCGGCCCGGCGCGAACACCCCGAAGGGGGCCGCCCGCATCGCGAGACCGTCGCTCCAGGCGTGGCGGTGCTGGGCGGAGATGGGCGCGGCCAGCCCCCGTCGGAGGTTCTCCAGCGTGCCCCGCTCGCTGAATCCCGCGCCCCGGAAGGGCCCTTCGTGCCGGTTCGCGATCCACTCGTGCCAGGCCGCCTCCGCATGCTCCGGGGTGAGCGCCGAGCCGTGCCGGGCGAGCAGCAGCCCCGAGAAGATCGCGTACTCGGTGTCGTCGGTACCCGACGGCTGTTCGACCACGTATCCCGTGATCCGGCCCCAGCGGGCCCGGATCTCCGAGGGCTTCAGGTTCTCCGCCGGGGCCCCGAGCGCGTCTCCCACCGCCAGTCCGAGCAGTGCGCCGCGCGCCCGCTCGCGGAGTTCGGTGGCGTCCCCGGGGGACGGGACCGAGGGGATGCGGGCGATCGATGCCATGGGCGGCTCTCTTCTCGGGGTGACCTTTGCGGATGTCTGCCACGGGAGCCGTCGGCGCGAGCGCCGAGGGCCTCAGCATCACCCGGTCGACATGTGCGCAAGCATGCGCACGTATGAGCAAAGAAGGTAAAGCCGCAGGTTAGCCCAGCCTTTCCTTGCTGGCGGGAGGGAAATCAAAGGCGTAGGTTCGCTGTTGTCGAAAAGTAGAACCTGTCCAGCGAAGCTCTTGGGGGATCCCTGTGGCCATCATCGAGACCGGGGCCGCGCTGCATGAGGCGCACCGGGACAATCACACACACCGGGACGTGAACGGCGGCTGGCTGCGCCCCGCCGTGTTCGGTGCGATGGACGGCCTGGTCTCCAACCTCGCCCTGATCACCGGTGTGGCCGGCGGCGCGGTCAGTCACCAGACCATCGTCATCACGGGCCTCGCGGGCCTCGCCGCCGGTGCCTTTTCCATGGCGGCCGGCGAGTACACCTCCGTCGCCTCGCAGCGTGAGCTGGTCGAGGCCGAGCTGGATGTCGAGCGGCGGGAGCTGCGCCGGCACCCGGAGGACGAGGAGGAGGAGCTGGCGGCACTCTACGAGACGCGGGGCGTCGAGCCGAAGCTGGCCCGCGAGGTCGCCAGACAGCTGTCCCGGGACCCCGAGCAGGCGCTGGAGATACATGCCCGGGAGGAGCTGGGTGTCGACCCGGGCGACCTGCCGTCGCCGCTGGTCGCGGCGGTGTCCTCGTTCGGCTCCTTCGCGCTGGGTGCCCTGCTGCCCGTCCTGCCGTATCTGCTGGGCGCGACCGCGCTGTGGCCGGCCCTGCTGCTGGCCCTCATCGGGCTGTTCGGCTGCGGCGCCGTGGTCGCGAAGGTCACCGCGCGCAGCTGGTGGTTCAGCGGTCTGCGGCAGCTCGCCCTGGGGGGCGCGGCGGCCGGCGTGACGTACGCCCTGGGCAGTTTGTTCGGAACCGCCGTAGGATAAGTTGACTTAGTACCTATGCGCTGGGCCGCATAAGCAGCTGTTGCCCGCCGGTACAACTGTTACCCACTGGTTTCGAATGCTTGACCACTGGGCATGAGCCGTAAGCGCTGTGGGCAATGAAGCCCGCGGCGCATCCTAGGGATGGGCGATGCAAGCCCCTCCCGCCCCCTCGGGCCGCTGGACCGCCGCTGGACATGGAGCTGTCCGCACCGGTCCCCACATACTTCCGCCGCCGCGCGCGGCACCTCTGTCGCGCACCCCGGCGACGTCCGCATGTTGGAACGGAGTATCCGCTTCCCGAGAACCGCTCCATCATGTAACCTGCACGAAATTTTGCACTCACGCAGAGGGCCAGCGTCGTCCCTCGGCACTGCATATGCCAGATGACGACGACGGGAGAGCCGATGCGTACGCCGCGCCAGCCGTCCCAGCACCCCACGAATGACCGGAACTGGTCGTTCATGGATGCTCGCCCTGCTGCCCAGGGTATGTACGACCCCCGCAATGAGCACGACGCCTGCGGCGTCGGCTTCGTGGCCACCCTCACCGGTGAGGCGAGCCATGCGCTGGTCGAGCAGGCGCTCACGGTTCTGCGCAACCTGGAGCACCGCGGTGCCACCGGCTCCGAGCCGGACTCCGGCGACGGCGCGGGACTGCTCTCCCAGGTGCCCGACGCCTTCTTCCGTGAGGTGGCCGGATGTGAACTCCCCGCGGCCGGGGCGTACGCCGTCGGCATCGCCTTCCTGCCCGAGGAGAACACCGCCGGGGCCGTCTCACAGATCGAGACGATCGCCCACGAGGAGGGGCTGACCGTCCTCGGCTGGCGCGAGGTTCCGGTCGCCCCAGAACTGCTGGGCGCCACCGCCCGCTCGACCATGCCGGTCTTCCGGCAGATCTTCGTCTCCGGGGGACGCGCCGACGAGGGCATCGCGCTGGACCGCAGGGCGTTCGTGGTGCGCAAGCGCGCCGAGCGCGAGGCCGGCGTGTACTTCCCGTCGCTGTCCGCGCGCACGATCGTGTACAAGGGCATGCTGACCACCGGCCAGCTCGAACCCTTCTTCCCGGACCTGTCCGACCGCCGTTTCGCCACCGCGATCGCGCTCGTGCACTCCCGGTTCTCCACCAACACGTTCCCGTCGTGGCCGCTCGCGCACCCGTACCGGTTCGTCGCCCACAACGGCGAGATCAACACCGTGCAGGGCAACCGCAACTGGATGCGCGCCCGCGAGTCCCGGCTGGTCTCCGACCTCTTCGGCGGCGGCAACGGTGGAAACGGCGGGAATCTGGAGCGCGTCTTCCCGGTGTGCACCCCGGGCGCCTCCGACTCGGCCTCCTTCGACGAGGTGCTGGAGCTGCTGCATCTCGGCGGTCGCTCGCTGCCGCACTCCGTGCTGATGATGATCCCGGAGGCGTGGGAGAACCACGACTCCATGGACGCAGCCCGGCGCGCCTTCTACCAGTTCCACGCCACGATGATGGAGCCCTGGGACGGCCCGGCCTGCGTCACCTTCACCGACGGCACCCAGGTCGGCGCCGTGCTCGACCGCAACGGACTGCGCCCCGGCCGCTACTGGGTCACCGACGACGGCCTGGTCGTCCTCGGCTCCGAGGTCGGCGTCCTCGACATCGACCCCGCGAAGGTCGTCCGCAAGGGCCGGCTGCAGCCCGGCCGGATGTTCCTCGTCGACACCGCCGAGCACCGCATCATCGAGGACGACGAGATCAAGGCGGCCCTCGCCGCCGAGCAGCCTTACGCCGACTGGCTGGAGGCCGGCGAGATCGAGCTGGGCGACCTGCCCGAGCGCGAGCACATCGTGCACACCCACGCCTCGGTCACCCGCCGTCAGCAGACCTTCGGCTACACCGAGGAGGAGCTGCGCGTCCTGCTCGCGCCGATGGCCAAGACCGGCGCCGAGCCGATCGGATCCATGGGCACCGACTCGCCGATCGCCGCCCTGTCCGAGCGCCCGCGCCTCCTGTTCGACTACTTCACCCAGCTGTTCGCGCAGGTCACCAACCCCCCGCTGGACGCGATCCGCGAGGAACTGGTCACCTCGCTGCGCTCCGCGCTGGGCCCGCAGGGCAATCTGCTCGACCCCACGGCCGCCTCCTGCCGCTCCGTCGTGCTGCCCTTCCCGGTCATCGACAACGACGAGCTGGCCAAGCTCATCCACATCAACGCCGACGGCGACATGCCGGGCTTCAAGGCCGCGACCCTCTCCGGTCTGTACCGGGTCGGCGGCGGCGGTGACGCCCTCGCCGCCCGCATCGCCGAGATCTGCGCCGAGGCCGACGCCGCCATCGGCAACGGCGCCCGGCTGATCGTCCTGTCGGACCGCCACTCGGACGCCGAGCACGCCCCGATCCCCTCGCTGCTGCTCACCGCCGCCGTCCACCACCACCTCATCCGCACCAAGCAGCGCACCCACGTGGGCCTGCTGGTCGAGGCCGGCGACGTCCGCGAGGTCCACCACGTGGCCCTGCTCATCGGCTACGGCGCCGCCGGGGTCAACCCGTACCTGGCGATGGAGTCCGTGGAGGACCTGGTCCGCGCGGGCACCTTCCTGCCGGGCATGGAGACCGAGCAGGCCATCCGCAACCTGATTTACGCCCTCGGCAAGGGCGTCCTGAAGGTCATGTCCAAGATGGGCATCTCGACCGTCGCCTCCTACCGCGGCGCCCAGGTCTTCGAGGCCGTCGGACTCGACGACGCCTTCGTCGAGAAGTACTTCCACGGCACCGCCACCAAGATCGGCGGCATCGGCATCGACGTCGTCGCCGAGGAGGTCGCCGCCCGGCACGCCAAGGCGTATCCGGCCTCCGGCATCGCGCCCGCGCACCGCGCCCTGGAGATCGGCGGCGAGTACCAGTGGCGCCGCGAGGGCGAGCCGCACCTGTTCGACCCCGAGACGGTCTTCCGCCTCCAGCACTCCACGCGCACCGGCCGCTACGACGTCTTCAAGAAGTACACCGCGCGCGTGAACGAGCAGTCCGAACGCCTGATGACGCTGCGCGGCCTGTTCGGCTTCGCCTCGGACCGGCAGCCGGTCCCCGTCGACGAGGTCGAGCCGGTCAGCGAGATCGTCAAGCGCTTCTCCACCGGCGCCATGTCCTACGGCTCGATCTCCAGCGAGGCGCACGAGACGCTCGCCATCGCCATGAACCGGCTGGGCGGCAAGTCCAACACCGGTGAGGGCGGCGAGGACCCGGAGCGCCTGTACGACCCGGCGCGCCGCTCGTCGATCAAGCAGGTCGCCTCCGGCCGCTTCGGCGTGACCTCCGAGTACCTGGTCAACGCCGACGACATCCAGATCAAGATGGCCCAGGGCGCCAAGCCCGGCGAGGGCGGCCAGCTGCCCGGCCACAAGGTGTACCCGTGGGTGGCCAGAACCCGGCACAGCACCCCTGGTGTCGGCCTGATCTCGCCGCCGCCGCACCACGACATCTACTCCATCGAGGACCTGGCCCAGCTGATCCACGACCTCAAGAACGCCAACCCGACCGCGCGGATCCATGTGAAGCTGGTGTCCGAGGTCGGCGTCGGCACGGTCGCCGCGGGCGTCTCCAAGGCGCACGCGGACGTGGTCCTGATCTCCGGGCACGACGGCGGCACCGGCGCCTCCCCGCTGACCTCGCTCAAGCACGCGGGCGGCCCCTGGGAGCTGGGCCTCGCCGAGACCCAGCAGACGCTGCTGCTCAACGGCCTGCGCGACCGGATCGTGGTGCAGACCGACGGTCAGTTGAAGACCGGCCGCGACGTGGTGATCGCCGCGCTGCTCGGCGCCGAGGAGTTCGGTTTCGCGACCGCGCCGCTCGTCGTCTCCGGCTGCGTCATGATGCGCGTCTGCCATCTGGACACCTGCCCGGTCGGCATCGCCACCCAGAACCCGATCCTGCGGGACCGGTTCGCCGGCAAGGCCGAGTACGTGGTGAACTTCTTCGAGTTCATCGCCCAGGAGGTCCGCGAGATCCTCGCCGAGCTGGGCTTCCGCTCCATCGAGGAGGCCGTCGGCCACGCCGAGGCGCTCGACGTCGGCCGGGCCGTCGACCACTGGAAGGCGCAGGGCCTGGACCTGGAGCCGCTGTTCCACGTGCCCGGACTGCCCGAGGGCGCGGTGCGCCACCAGGCCGTCGAGCAGGACCACGGCCTGGCCAAGGCCCTGGACAACGAGCTGATCAAGCTCGCCGCCGACGCCCTGGCCGCGGCCGGCGCCACCGACGCCCAGCCGGTGCGCGCCCAGGTCGCCATCCGCAACATCAACCGCACGGTCGGCACCATGCTCGGCCACGAGGTGACGAAGAAGTTCGGCGGCGCGGGCCTGCCCGACGACACGATCGACATCACCTTCACCGGCTCGGCCGGCCAGTCCTTCGGCGCCTTCCTGCCGCGCGGTGTCACCCTCCGCCTGGAGGGCGACGCCAACGACTACGTCGCCAAGGGCCTGTCCGGCGGACGGGTGATCGTGCGCCCGGACCGCGGCGCCGACCACCTCGCCGAGTACTCCACGATCTCGGGCAACACCCTCGCGTACGGCGCGACCGGCGGCGAGCTGTTCCTGCGCGGCCGCACCGGCGAGCGGTTCGGCGTCCGCAACTCCGGTGCGCTGGTGGTCTCCGAGGGCGTGGGCGACCACGGCTGCGAGTACATGACCGGCGGGCACGCCGTGGTCCTCGGTGAGACGGGCCGCAACTTCGCGGCCGGCATGTCCGGCGGCGTCGCGTACGTCATCGACCTGAACCGCGACCATGTCAACGCCGGCAACCTGGCCGCGGTCCAGGCGCTGGACGAGTCGGACAAGCAGTGGCTGCACGACGTGGTGCGCCGCCACCAGGAGGAGACCGGCTCGACGGTCGCCGAGAAGCTGCTGGCCGAGTGGGACACCGCGGCCGACCGCTTCAGCAAGATCATCCCCAGCACCTACCAGGCAGTGCTCGCCGCCAAGGACGCCGCCGAGCGAGCCGGTCTCTCCGAGACCGAGACCCACGAGAAGATGATGGAGGCGGCGATCAATGGCTGACCCGAAGGGCTTCCTCAACCACGGCCGTGCGGTCGCCGAGACCCGTCCCGTCAGCGAGCGGGTCAAGGACTGGAAAGAGGTCTACGTTCCCGGCTCCCTGCTGCCGATCATCAGCAAGCAGGCCAGCCGGTGCATGGACTGCGGCATCCCGTTCTGCCACAACGGCTGTCCGCTCGGGAACCTGATCCCCGAGTGGAACGACTACGCCTACCGCGAGGACTGGGCCGCCGCCTCGGAGCGGCTGCACGCGACGAACAACTTCCCGGAGTTCACCGGGCGGCTGTGCCCGGCGCCCTGCGAGTCGGCGTGTGTGCTCGGCATCAACCAGCCGCCGGTCACCATCAAGAACGTCGAGGTCTCGATCATCGACAAGGCGTGGGACACCGGTGACGTCCGGCCGCAGGCGCCCGAGCGGCTGTCCGGCAAGACGGTCGCGGTGATCGGCTCAGGACCGGCGGGCCTGGCCGCCGCCCAGCAGCTGACCCGGGCCGGCCACACCGTCGCCGTCTACGAGCGCGCCGACCGGATCGGCGGCCTCCTGCGCTACGGCATCCCCGAGTTCAAGATGGAGAAGCGCCACATCAACCGCCGCATCGAGCAGATGCGCGCGGAGGGCACCCGGTTCCGCACCGGCATCGAGATCGGCCGCGACCTGAAGTCGACGGACCTGCGCAAGCGGTACGACGCCGTCGTCATCGCCGCCGGCGCGACGACCGCCCGCGACCTGCCGGTGCCCGGCCGTGAACTCAAGGGCATCCACCAGGCGATGGAGTATCTGCCGCTGGCCAACAAGGTCCAGGAGGGCGACTACGTCACCGCGCCGATCACGGCCGAGGGCAAGCACGTCGTGGTGATCGGCGGCGGCGACACCGGCGCGGACTGTGTGGGCACCGCCCACCGTCAGGGCGCGGCCTCCGTCACCCAGCTGGAGATCATGCCCCGCCCGAACGACGAGCGGGACACGGTCGCCCAGCCCTGGCCGACCTTCCCGATCCTCTACAAGGTCACCTCGGCCCACGAGGAGGGCGGCGAGCGCATCTACTCGGCGTCCACCACCCACTTCGAGGGCGACGAGGACGGCAATGTGCAGTGGCTGCACCTGGCCGAGGTCGAGTTCGTCGACGGCAAGCTGACCCAGAAGCCGGACACGGAGCGCCGCATCCCCGCCCAACTCGTCACACTCGCCATGGGGTTCACCGGCACCGACCGGGAGAACGGCCTGGTCGACCAGTTCGGCCTGGAGTTGGACGCGCGCGGCAACATCGCCCGCGACGCCGACTTCCAGACCAATGTGCCGGGCGTCTTCGTCGCCGGTGACGCCGGCCGCGGCCAGTCGCTCATCGTGTGGGCGATCGCCGAGGGCCGCTCGGCCGCCAAGGGCGTCGACCGCCTGCTGACCGGCGTCAGCGATCTGCCGGCCCCGATCCGCCCGACGGACCGCTCCCTGGTCTGACCGACCGCCACCAGACGTCCCGTACAAAGGCGTACGGAACACCGACGGCGCCTGCCCACCAGTCCCCGACCGGACGCCCGGGCAGGCGCCGCCGTCTACCCACGCACCTGATACGGCTCCCCGTACACCCGCCACTCCAGCGGCGTGTGCAGATCCAGGTTGCCGTCGTAGAGGAACCGCCGCTGGGCCGTGTCGATGCGGCTGGTGTCGATGCCGGGGCGCTTGGCCCGCATCGCCTTGCGGCGCACGTCCAGGAAGATGTCCAGATACTCCTTCTCGCCGCCGCCCTCGGCCGGGGTGTCGGCCTCCGTCAGGGCGCGTTCGCGCAGGCCGTAGAAGCCGTCCGGGCCGGTGCCGGGGCCGTGGAAGACCATCGCGTCGTAGTACACGAACTGGCCCAGCGTGCCCAGCCCGTCCAGCTTGGCGAGGCGGACGGCGGGGTCGAAGTAGGCCCGGTCGCGCTCGGCGTTCTGGGCCGCGCGGAACGCCGGGAGCCTCGACTCCGCCTTCCAGGCGGCGGTGAAGCCGGGATCAAGACCCTCGTGCGAGTCCGTGCCGTCGACCTTGCGCAGGGCGGGCAGATAGCCGGCCAGACCGTTGCCCGGGTGCGCCTTGGTGTAGTGCTCGACCAGGGTGAGCAGGTCATGGGTGCCGGTGCAGAAGCCGATGATGCCGGCGGTGTAGCCCTGCCCGTCGCCGATGTCCTCGATATAGCCGTACGCGCTGCGCCAGTCCAGCGTGGAGTTCTCCGCGCTCGCCACGATTCGCTGCGCCAGCTCCTTCTTCTCCGGCGCGGCCAGGCCCGGCGGGGCGTCCGCGATCACCTCGTCGTCCTGGGACTTCTCCGACCGCTCGGCCCGCGCCTTGGCGTCCTCGCGGGACTGGGCGGCGGCGGTGGTGGGCCGGGACGAGGACGAGCCCGAGTCGCCCGGCGTGGCCAGGTACACCACCGCCGTGACGACCACGGGGACGGCGGCGAACAGCAGAATTCCAGCACGTTTCATGACATCACCGTACGGCCCCGATCAGGCCGCCCCTCCCGTCAGTTCCGAGACCTTCGCCCAGGTCAGCACGGCCAGCAGGGCCAGCACGGTGATACCCGCGCCCGCCTGTACCAGGGTGCGGCGGCCGCCTCGGGGCGCATACGCGTACGCGAGCGTCAGCGCGCCGCCCGCCAGCAGACCGCCGAGGTGCCCCTGCCAGGACGCGAACCCGGCGGAGACCAACAGCCACAGCAGCAGCCCGGCCATGTAGCGGTTGACGGCGTTCATGTCGTAGCCCAGACGGCGGGCCATCACGTAGTAGGCGGCGCCGAGCCCGAAGATCGCCCCGGACGCGCCGACCGTCAGGGTGTCCGGCGCGATCAGCAGCACCAGCACGGAGCCGCCGAGCGCCGAGAGCAGATACAGGGCGAGAAAGCGGACCCGGCCCAGCTGGGCCTCGACCACCCGGCCGAGGCTCCACAGGGACACCATGTTCAGCACGATGTGCATGACGCCGAACGGCGTCTGCGTGGCCGGCAGATGCAGGAACGGCCCGGTCAGCAGCCGGTACCACTCGCCGCCCGCGAGCCCCTCCGCGTGCACGTCCGGGCCGTACGGGTACTGCCACAGGTAGTGCGTGCCGTCGCCGCCCACGAGCCCGCGCCCCAGCATCCCGAACGACTCCACGATCGTCGGGCGCACCAGTTCGGCGAGATAGGCGAGGACGTTGAGGCCGATGAGGACACCGGTGACGACCGGCACCGTCGTGATCCGGCCACCGAACGCCGTCCGCGCCTGCCGTACCGAACGGGCGCCCTCCTGCACGCACTCCACGCACTGGTGGCCGACGGCGGCCTCGCGCATGCAGGCCGGGCAGATGTAGCGGTCGCAGCGGGTGCAGCGCACATGCGACTCCACCTTGGTATGGCGGTAACAGGTGGTGACGGCGGACTCGGCGGCCACGGCCGGCTCCTCGGAATCACGGGGACGGGACGAGCCGGTGGGGACGGCGGCGAACAAAATAGCGAACTGCGGGGGCGGGAGGGAAAGGCGGGGGTCGAAGATCGCGTAGTCTCGGCCTCCGGAGCCGTACGAGGGGGGAGCCCGGCATGGCCGCGATCAGTCTCAGCAAGGTGGCGGAGAGCGCGCCCGCGCTGGTCGAGCCGTACCGCACGGCCGGGGTGTCCCTCGCCAAGCATGGGCTCGACGGGCTGCGCGCGGCCGTCTACCTCGTCGTCGACTACTCCGGGTCGATGAAGCCGTACTACCAGGACGGCAGCGTGCAGGCGCTCGCGGACCGGGTGCTCGGCCTGTCCGCACACCTCGACGACGACGGCCGGGTGCCGGTGGTGTTCTTCTCGACGGACGTCGACGCCGTCACGGACATCGCCCTCGCCGACCACCGGGGCCGCATCGGGCGGATCGCCGCCGGGCTCGGGCACATGGGCAAGACCAGCTATCACCTGGCCATGGACGCGGTCATCGACCACTATCTCGACAGCGGCTCCACCGCCCCCGCCCTCGTGGTCTTCCAGACCGACGGCGGCCCGATCAGCAAACCCGCCGCCGAACGCTATCTGTGCAAGGCGGCGAAACTTCCGCTGTTCTGGCAGTTCGTCGGCTTCGGCGACCCGGACAGCCGCCAGTTCGACTTCTTGCGCAAGCTGGACGAGCTGGCGGTGCCGGACAAGCGGGTGGTCGACAACGCGGGCTTCTTCCACGCCGGTTCGGACCCCCGGACCATGCCGGACGCGGACCTCTACGACCGGCTCGTCGCCGAGTTCCCCGCCTGGCTGAAAGCAGCCCGGGCCAGGGGCATCCTTCCCCGGTCGTGACCCCGCCGCCCGCCCGTCGAAACCGACCCGCGAGGAGTGCCGGCAGTTCACCGTCCGCGGCGGCCACCGTCACCGAGCGCGGTTGACGGGCCGTGCGTCAGGTGTCGCACTCCAGCACCGTGCGGCACAGGGTGCAGCGGGCCCGGACCCGGCCCTTCACCGGCACCCGGATGCGCTGGTGGCACGTCGGGCACGGGAAGGAGACGCGCAGCCGGCCGCCGCCGTCGGGGGTGAAGGTGTAGGGCACGCCGGGCTGCGGCCCGTGGGCGTGCCGGCGGTCGCGGGCGTAGCGGCGGCGGCCCGCCCAGCCCGCCGCGGTCAGCGGTGGCTGCTGTGCGTCGTGCCGGGCCTGGGTCATCCCCTTGGTGTACGCCGTGTACGCCTGCGGACTGGTGAACCACACCGCCGGGTCCTCGCCGAAGACCAGGGCGCGCTTGGCGAGGACGTACCCGAACTCCTCCGGGGTGAGGTAGCCCAGCTTCTGGGACGACACCGTGTCCTCCCGAAAGGCATCCAGCAGGAGCCAGCCCGCGCCCAGGTACGTGGCCGCCGTGTCCGTGAGGATCTCGTTCTGAGCCGTGCTCGGGAAGGACAGGTCCAGACGGTGCAGATAGACGTGCGTCACCTCGTGCGCCAGAGCCGCCCCGATGTCCCGGCGGTGGGTGCGGAAACGGTCGTTCAGCTCGACGAAGTACTCGGGGCCGGCGGCGAGTTCGACGTTCGCCGCATGGGTCATCTCGCGGAAGCCGACGATCAGGCGGGCGTCCGGCAGCCGGAAGTGCCGGACGATCTCGCCGGCCACCCGCTGTGCGCCCAGGTGCAGGTCGTCGGTGTCGCAGAAGGCCACGTCCGCGGGGGCCACGCTGGTCGAGAAGGTCTGGATCGTGTCGTACGACAGGCGCCTGTACAGCGCGGTGATCGCGGCCCGCACCGTCTCCAGATGCGGGTAGCCGTGCTCGACGGGTCCGTCGTTCGCCACGCCGTTACCCCCAAGGACGCCCTGGACTTCGCATCCACTCTATGCGGGTGTGAACGGTTTTCGCCGGTCCGCGGGCCCTCCGCCGCCGGTCTGCGGCCCTGCGCCGCCGGTGCGCGGTCACCCGCCGCCGGTCCGCGACCCCTCCGTTGCCGGTCTACGGCCCTCCGTCGCCGGTCCGCGGTCACTTCTCGCCGCCGCCGAAGTGCCGGTCGCCGCGGCGGCCCGCCGTGTCGGCCACGATGATCCCGCCTCCTTCTCCCGGTTGTTCACCCGCCGGGTCGGCACGGCCCCCGTCCGGTTCCGCGCCGTCCGGTTCCGCGCGGTGCGGCGCCGCACCGTCCCCGGCGGCGGCCTGCGCGCCCGGGTCCCCGACCCCGACGATCCCACCGATGATCGAACCCGCCGCCCCTTATTAGGCTGGGCCCCCATGAGCACCAGCAACACCGGTACCGGTGACGTCGATCCCCCTGTCCGAGCGGAACTCGACCGGCTGCGCGACAGTATCGACAACATCGACGCGGCCGTCGTCCACATGCTCGCCGAGCGCTTCAAGTGCACCCAGCAGGTCGGCCGCCTCAAGGCCGTGCACCGGCTGCCGCCCGCCGACCCGGCCCGCGAGGCCCGGCAGATCGCCCGGCTGCGCAGCCTCGCCGAGAACGCCAGGCTGGACCCGGCCTTCGCCGAGAAGTTCCTCAATTTCATCGTGGCCGAGGTGATCAGACACCACGAGAGCATCGCCGAGGACACCGCCAAGAGCCAGGCCGTCGAGCCCGGCTGACCTCGGGCGACGCGGCGGGCCCGCGGTCCTCGGCGGTCGGGCGGAACCGCACTGCCGGGCACTGTTCGTCAGCCCGCGAGCACTCCCCGTCAGGGCCGCGGCGTAAGCTGGTGGGTCACGCGGGAGGGACGTGGGGCCATGCCGTCGGATGCCGAGATCCTCATCGTCGACGACCATCAGCACACGCTGTACGCACTGGAGCACGCCCTGGCCCCGCTGGGCCTTGGGCTCGGCCGAGCGACCAGCTCGGACGAGGCGCTCAAGCAGGTCCTGCGCGGCCGGGTCGGACTCCTCCTGCTCGACGTGAGCGCCCCCGGCGCCTACGGCCCGGACGGACCGGACGGCCTGGACGTGGTGCGCTGCATACGCCGCCTGGAGCAGACCCGGCACATCCCCGTCGTCCTGCTCACCGGCTCGGGCCCGGACCGCGAACTGGCCGCGGCCGCCTTCGGGCTCGGCGTCGCCGACCTCGTCCGCACCCCGGTCGACCCATGGGCCCTGCGCACCAAGGTCCGCCACCTGTACACCGCCCACCAGCGGACCCTGGCCCTGGAGCGGGAGGTGCGCGAACTGCGCGCGCTGGTCGCCGACCGCGCCCAGGACGGTGACGGCGGCCCGCGCGCCGCCCGGCCGCACCCCGACGGCCGGGTGCCGCCGCATCCTGACGGCCGAGTGTCACCGCATTCCGACGGCCGGGTACCTCCGCAACGCGACGCCCTGCGGACCGCCCCAACCCAGGAACAGACATAAACCGTGTACCGCGTCCGCCCTGTGCGCTGTCGGCGGCATCGGGCAGCATGGCCTGCATGTCCGTACTGACGCGCGACGAAGCGCACAACCGAGCACAGCTCCTCGACGTCCACCGCTACACGATCGAGCTCGACCTGACCACCGGGGACGAGACCTTCGACTCGCGCACCGCGATCAGGTTCTCCGTGCGGGCGGGCTCCGCGAGCGCCGACACGTTCGTCGAGGTCAAACCCGCCGAGCTGCGCTCCGTCACACTCGACGGACAGCCCCTCGACCCGGACTCGCTGGACCAGAACCGGCTGCTGCTGAAGAACCTTGCCGCGGGCGAGCACGAACTGCGCGTCGACGCTCGGATGCGCTACTCCCGCACCGGCGAGGGCATGCACCGCTTCACCGACCCCTCCGACGGCGAGACCTACCTCTACACCCAGCTCTTCATGGACGATGTGCAGCGCGTCTTCGCCGCCTTCGACCAGCCCGATCTGAAGGCCGTCTTCGAGCTGTCCGTCACCGCCCCCGAGGGCTGGACCGTCCTCGCCAACGGGGTCACCGAGCACCTCGGCGAGGGC
The DNA here is from genome assembly GCF_053601275.1 of Streptomyces sp. NPDC004752. Classification (NCBI taxonomy): domain Bacteria; kingdom Bacillati; phylum Actinomycetota; class Actinomycetes; order Kitasatosporales; family Streptomycetaceae; genus Streptomyces; species Streptomyces sp. NPDC004752. Next base: position 88,818 of record NZ_JBSGBN010000021.1, read on the forward strand.
CGCTGGCGGGCCGCCCCCACCCCGCTGATCTCCACCTACCTCGTCGCCGTCGCCGCCGGCCCCTGGCACTCCGTGCGCACCGAGCACCACGGCCTGCCCTTCGGCATCCACTGCCGCCGCTCCCTCGCGCACCACCTCGACACCGACGCCGAGGAGATCCTCGACGTCACGCGCGCGTGCTTCGACCGCTACCACGAGAAGTTCGACGAGCCCTACCCCTTCGACTCCTACGACCAGGCGTTCGTCCCCGAGTTCAACGCCGGCGCCATGGAGAACCCGGGCCTGGTCACCTTCCGCGACGAGTTCGTCTTCCGCTCCGCCGTCACCGACACCGAGCGGCAGACCCGCGCCATGGTCATCGCCCACGAGATGGCCCACATGTGGTTCGGCGACCTCGTCACCCTCAAGTGGTGGGACGACATCTGGCTCAACGAGTCCTTCGCCGAGTACATGGGCTACCAGACCACCGCCGAGGCGACACGCTTCACCGACACCTGGGTCGACTTCGGCGTCGCCCGCAAGGGCTGGGGATACAACGCCGACCAGCGGCCCTCCACCCACCCCGTCGCCCCCGAGGCCGTCGACGACACCGCCGCCGCGCTGCTCAACTTCGACGGCATCTCCTACGCCAAGGGCGCCTCCGCGCTGCGCCAACTCGTCGCCTGGCTCGGCCAGAAGGACTTCCTGGCCGGCATCAACACCCACATCGCCCGGCACAAGTTCGGCAACGCCACGCTCGCCGACTTCATCGACTCCCTGGCCGGCGCCACCGAACGCGACGTGCACGCCTGGGCCGACGCCTGGCTGCGCACCACCGGCGTCGACACCCTCATCCCGGCCGTCACCCCCGCCGCCGACGGCACCTGCGCGCTCACCGTCGAACGCGACGGCAGCCGCCCGCACCGCATCACCGTCGGTCTGTACGACCGTGACCTCGCCGACGAGGGCCGCCTCGTGCTGCGCAAGGGCGTCGACCTCGATGTGCCGCAGACCGCGCCGCACCCCCTCGGCAAGCGGCCCGCGCTGGTGCTGCTCAACGACGGCGACCTGACCTACGCGAAGGTCAGGTTCGACGCCGAGTCCTTCGAGGCGCTGCGCACGGGACTGTCGGGCCTGCCCGACCCGCTCACCCGCGCGGTCGTCTGGAACGCGCTGCGGGACGCGGTCCGTGACGGCGAACTCCCGCCCGCCGCCTACCTGGACGCCGCCCGCGCTCATCTGCCGCAGGAGACCGACCTCGCCCTCGTCGAGGGCGTCCTCGCCTTCGCCACCGTGCACGTGGCCGACCGGTACGTCACGCCCGAGGACCGCCCCGCCGCCCTGGCCACCCTCTCCGCGCTCTGCCGCGACCTCATCCGGCGCACCGAGGACGGCGACAGCCCCGGCCTGCGGCTGCTCGCCGTCCGCCACTTCATCGATGTCGCCGCCCACCCCGACACGATCGCCGCCTGGCTCGCCGACGGCACCGTGCCCGGCGGACCGGAGCTGGACCCGGAGCTGCGTTGGCGCATCCTGGGCCGGCTCGCCGTGCTCGGCGCCACCGACGAGGCCGCCGTCGCCGCCGAACTGGTACGCGACCCGAGCGCCAGCGGCCAGGAGGGCGCCGCACGCTGCCGCGCCGCCCTGCCCGACCCGGAGGCCAAGCGCGCGGCGTGGCAGGCGATGTTCGCCGCGGACAGCGGGACCGAGCTGTCGAACTACCTGTTCATCGCCACCGCCCGCGGCTTCTGGCAGCCCGAACAGGCCGATCTGGTACGGGAGTACGTGCCGCGCTACTACCTGGACGCGGTCGCCGTGGCCGCCCGCCGCGGCCCGGCCATCGCCACCGCAGTCGGCCGCTGGGCCTTCCCGGCCCACGCGGTGGACGCCGAGAACCTCGCCCTCGGCGAGGCATGCCTGCGCGACGGCGAGCCGAGCACCGCCCTGCGCCGCTGGCTCACCGACGAACTGGACGACCTGGGCCGAGCCCTACGCATCCGCGAGCCGTAACCCCCACCGGCGCCCACCTCCCCGCCGAAAGCCCCTCTCCGCCGGGACCGCCACCACCGGAGGACCCCCCCCCACCGGCTCACCCCTACCCGGTGACGCCTCCTCCGACGGGGCGTCTCGGCCGGGGGACGCCGTCGGGTCGCTCCTACCTGGTGACGCCCGCTTTGCCGGGGTCGTCTCGGCCGGGGACCCTGCCGGGTCGCTCCTGCCCGGAGGCGCCCCTTTCGCCGGGGCGCCTCCGCCGGAATACGCCCCGCCGGGGGATGGTCGCGCCGATGGCCGACCTCGACCGCCCGGCCCCGGGGCGGTTGACCCGGCCGTCCGGCCCCGGGTCGATCTCCTGCCTCGGTTCCTGGGCCGATCCTTGGGTCCGGTGTTGTGACGGCGTGGCGGGTCGGCCTGTTCGCCTGGCCGCAGCCCGGCGCGTTGCAGACCGCTTTTGCGCGGGCTCTCGCGCAGGTCCGCGCGCCGACCCTCGGCTGAGGGGGACGCACCCTCCGACCGGGTCGTGTCCATTGGGGGACGCCCCCTCGGCCGGGGTCGCCTCCACTGGAGGACGCCGCCTTCCGCCGGAGTTCGTCCCCGCCGGGGGCCGCCTCGGCCGTGGGGCGCCGCCGCCTCTTGCTGGGGCCCCCTCCGCCGGGTCGCGCCCGCCGGAAGACGCCCCGCCCGGGGATGCTCGCGCCGATGAGCCCCGGCTACCAGGCCCGTTGCCCCTGCTCACCCGGCCCCGACCCGCTGCCCTGGTCACCCGCCCCCGACCCGCCGCCCCCCATCACCCGGCCCCGGGCCGATCTTCCGCCCCGGCCCCAGGGGTCGGCTCTCGGAGCCAGGGCCGGTCCCTGGGGACTGGTCTGACGGACCGGCGGGTCGGTCTGCCCGCTCGGGCACAGTGCGGCCCGTCGTAGGTCGCTCTCGCGGAGGACCCCGCGTCGCTTGTGTGTTGGTGTCGCCCGTCGTCGTCTCCGTGCCCGGGACAAGGTCGGCCGCAGCAGGAGGCGCTCCCCGGGCCGCCGAGCGCGCGGGACGTCGCCGTCGGCCGGTCGAGGCTCCCCGCCCTGCCCGGGAGCGCCTCGGCCCGGCCCGAGCTGCCGCCGGGATCACTCAGCCCCGGTGTCGACCGCCCCTGCGCGCCCCGCGTGAACGGCATCAGCGGTCCGCCACCGGGCGGCGCGTCCCCTCGCATCGGGGAACCGTCGGTCATCCGTCCGACGCCGCGTCCCCGCCGTTCGGTATCCAACAGGTTTTCCCCGTACGGGAGTACCCACTTTCGAGTCCGATCGTTGCGCATCCCGGGCGCGTCGAGGCCATCGCGTACAAGCTGGAACTCCCCCATGGTTGTTCCCCCTTCCCGCGCCCCGGAGGAGTCTCAATGACGAAGTCAAGCCGGTTGCGTGGCCGGCGAGGCGGAGGTGAACACTCTTCCGTCACGCAGCAGCGCCCACAGGACGCTGGC